>NZ_JBILJQ010000005.1:0-113742 GCF_044377145.1 Aquimonas sp. | reverse complement strand
GAACCCCGAACCCCGAACCCCGAACCCCGAACCCCGAACCCCGAACCCCGAACCCCGAACCCCGAACCCCGAACCCCGAACCCCGAACCCCGAACCCCGAACCCCGAACCCCGAACCCCGAAGAGCCATGCGACTGCTGCTCACACTGCTGCTCACCCTGACCAGCCACGCACCCGCACGCGCCAGCGGCCAGCCCTTGGTCGATGCCGCGCGTCAGCAAGTAGGCATCACCCTGATCTACGACGGCCGCTACCAGCGTCTCGACTACCCGCTGGGCGATGTATCGATCGAACGTGGTGTCTGTACCGATGTAGTGATCCGCGCCTATCGCCAGCTCGGCCTCGACCTGCAGCAGCGCGTGCACCAGGACATGCGTGCGCATTTCGCCGACTACCCTGCGCTGTGGGGCCTGGCCCGACCCGACCGCAACATCGACCATCGCCGCGTACCCAACCTGCAGACCTGGCTCAAACGTCACGGTGCCCAGCTGAAGATCAGCGCGGACGTCAGCAACTATCGGGCGGGCGACCTGGTGACCTGGATCCTGCCCGGCAACCTGCCGCACATCGGCATCGTGTCCGACCGGCGCAGTGCCGCCGATACGCCCTTGATCCTGCACAACATCGGCGCCGGCACGCGCGAGGACGACATCCTGTTCGTTTATCCGGTGACGGGGCATTACCGACTCCAGCTGTCACCGACCGAGGCAATGCCAAGCGCCGCCGACCCACCTTGACCAAAGCCGCGAGGCCGTAGCGCGCGAACCGATCAGTCAGTACTGCAGCCTTCTACACCAAGGCCCCACCACAGCTCGACCCTTGCCCCGCAGTGCAGCCATAGCAGTGGCCCGCCACCGCGATCCGGCGCGGCAGGGCTTCGGTCAGCAGGTCGCGCAGGTGCGGTTGGTCGCTGCTGCCGGCCGCCGGCAGGTCGAGCATCTGGTTGAAGTCGCAGTCGTACAGATAGCCGCGGTAGTCAACGCTGAGCAGGCTGCGGCACATCACCGCGGCCAGGTTTTCGTCGCGATGCGCGCCCTGCAGGGTGGCGAGATACGTGTCGAACTGGCCCTTGCTGATCAGCATGCTGCCGAAGCGCTGGATCGGCATGTTGGCCAGCGCATACAGATGGTTGAAGACGATGCCGAAGTTCTCGCCTAGCAGGCGTTTGTAGTCGGCTTCGAGCTTGACCTGGTCGGGTGGCAGAAAGGCGCCGCCGGGGTTGTAGACCAGGTTGAGTTCCAGCCCCGAGCCCGGCTGGCCGTAGCCGAGCGCATTGATCCGCTGCAGCGCGCGGATGCTGGACTCGAACACGCCCTTGCCGCGCTGCGCGTCGACATTGGCCTGGCTGTAGCAGGGCAGGCTGGCGACGGCCTCAACGCGGCGCGCGGCCAGGTACTCGGCGACCCACTCGTAGCCGGGTTCTTCAATGATCGTCGGGTTGAGCCGGTCCATCACCTGCAGACCGCGCTCGACGGCCGCGTCGACCAGCCAGCGGAAGTCGGGGTTCATCTCGGGGCTGCCGCCGGTGAGGTCGAGCGTGCGCACCTCGAAGCGCTCCGCAACTTTCAGCGCCAGCGCCATGGTGTCGCGGCCCATCAGTTCGGTGCGGCGCGGGCCGGCGTTGACGTGGCAGTGCGTGCAGCTGAGGTTGCACAGGTAGCCGAGGTTCAACTGCAGGGTGTCGAGCGCGTCGCGCTCGATCGCCGGGAAGGCGATGTCTTTCAGGCGGGGCCAGGTATCACGCATCGGTGCGAGTCTCGGTGTGGGCTGTGCGCCGGAACGGCTGCAGCAGCAGGGCCGGCAGGGTTTGTTCTTCAGAGGAGCGGAAGTGCTCCAGGCCGATCGGCATCTGCGCCTCGGGCTGGCGCGGCTGGGCCCGGTAGCTGCCGAACACGCGATCCCACAGCGACAGGTGAAAGCCGTAATTACTGTCGGTTTCCGGCTGCCAGGTCGAGTGGTGGATGCGGTGCATCGACGGCGTCACCAGCAGCCAGCGCAGACGGCGATCCAGCGTGGCGGGCAGGGCGATATCGGTGTGGGTGAACAGCGAGCCCAAGGACAGCAGCAGCTCGAACAGCAGCACCGCCAGCGGGTCGGCGCCCAACGCCAGCACCAGGCCGAGTTTGACGCCCATCGAGACCGCGATCTCCAGCGGATGAAAGCGCACCCCGGTGCTGAGGTCGAAGCCGGTGTCGCTGTGATGCACGCGGTGCAGGCGCCACAACAGCGGCACCACATGCATCAGCCGGTGCTGCCAGTAGATCGCCAGGTCCAGCAGCAGCACGCTCAGCGCGATTTCCAGCGCAAACGGCAGGCCGAGCGCCGGCATCAGGCCGAGGCCTCGGCCTTCGATTGACAGCGCGAGGCCGACCGCCAGCACAGGAAACGCCAAGCGCAGCAGCCCGGTGCCGATCAGCACCAGGCCCAGATTGTTCAGCTGCCGAAACGCAGGCCGGCTGTCGCCGCGCGTCGGGCGCCAGGCCTGCAGCAGGGCCAGCAGCAGGCCGAGCCCGATGAAGCCGGCCAGCCGCAACGAGGCCTCGTGGGCCAACAGGCCGTGGACTGGATCAGGCATCGATGCGCTCCAGCAGCTCGAACAGGCGCCGCTGCGCGGGCAGTGGCGCCGGCAGTGCCGCCAGTGCGGCGCGCACCCGGGCGATGTCGCCGATGCTGTCGAGATCGCACAGCCGCGGTGCCGCCTGCCACTCGCCATAGGCGGCAAACGCGGCACG
This sequence comes from Aquimonas sp., assembly GCF_044377145.1. Lineage (NCBI taxonomy): Bacteria > Pseudomonadati > Pseudomonadota > Gammaproteobacteria > Lysobacterales > Lysobacteraceae > Aquimonas > Aquimonas sp. Next base: position 111,011 of record NZ_JBILJQ010000005.1, on the reverse strand, counting down.
AAACTCGTCGGCGGTGTGGGGTTGGCTGTAGCTCACCTTGCTCCAGAGTGTTTCGGGCGCGACACGATTGCCGCCGTACAGCCAAAAGCCACCGTCCTCGGCCAGGCCCAGCACCTGCCGCGGCGTCGGTGCGCGCAGCCAGTCGGCGGCCTGCAGCAGGGCATCGACCTCAAGCTGCGGCGCGTCGGCACCGATCAGCAGGCCGAAGCCGCAGTCGCGCACCAGTTGCTGATGCACCCGCGCCATGCGTGCGCCCAGGCCGCCCTCGCCCTGGTGGATCACGCTCAGTCCGCCGCGCGCGCTCCACCACTCCACTGCTTGGTGACCGTACTCGGCGATCGCCCAGTAGGTCGCAACGCCGCCCAATTGCCCGCAGCGCTGCAGCACCTCAGCGGTCGCCTCCGCGCATGCGATGAACACGGCTTCGGCCTGCGCGCGGCCGAGGCCGGCCGCCAGCCGGGTCTTCACCGGCGATAGGCCGGGCGTTTTGACGAACAGCGCGATGCCGCCGTTCACAGACGTTGCCCGCGCGAGAACGCCGTCGCTTGGCGCAGGCTCAGCCAGACGAAGCGCAGGGTGGTGCGCAGCCAGCCGTGCTCGGCATAACGGCGCGCACTGGTGAGGATCGGCGCGCGCAGGCTGCGCACGGGTAGTTCCGCGCGATGCGCGGCCCAGACCAGGGCGTGGTCCTCGGCGCGGCTGAGCGCGGTATCGAAACCGCCCAGGCGCACGAATTCGGCCTTCGGCAGGCACAGACCCTGATCGCCGAAGGGCAGGCCCAGACAGCGCGACCGCAGCCAGGCGCCGACGGTGTTCAGCGCCATCAGGCGCGGGCCATCGGCGGCGAAGCGCAGGTCGAAGTAGTACAGGCCGGGCTCGCGCTGCGGTAGCGCGGCCAGCTGTGCCAACGCGGCCGGCGGCAGCCGCGAATCGGCGTGCAGAAAGCACAGCCAGCGCCCGCGCGCGGCCTCAGCGCCGGCGTTCTGCTGCGATGCCCGCCCCGTCGCTGCGCTCAGCCAGCGCGGCGGCACGGCGCGCTGGCGATTCGATTCTTCGAAGTCCTCGGGCGCGGGTTCGCCCGCGCCGACCAGCAGCACCTCGTGCTCAGCGCTCAATGCATCGAGATCACCGAGCAGCGCGCGCCACGCGGTTTCGCCGGGGCCGAGCGGGATGATCACGGAAAGCGGAAGAGTCGACACAGTCGGGCACGCGGGTTCAAAGGGGCGGGTGGAGGATGCCATCGGCGCCGGCAGCGGCGTGTCGAGGCCAGGGCGACGCAGTCTGCGACATTCGGTCGCATTCCCGCGCGCGGCGCAGACCGCAACCATAAGCGGTTCCTTTCGCCCGAGTGTGTGCGCATGTCATCCGATGTTTCGATGCTTCGTCTGAACCCTCTGGCGGCCGCCGTGCTGCTGACGACGCTTGCGCTGGCCGCGCCCGCACAGGCCGCGCCCGCCGAAGCCACCGCGCTTGATGCAATCGAGGTGAAGGGGCAGGCGCCGAGCCCGCTGAAGCGCGCCGCGCGTGCCGCATCCAGATTGGACGTGCCGCTGCTGCAGCAGCCGATCTCGGCCGAGGTGATCGATGCCGACAGCTTGCGCTCGCGCAGCGATGCCGGGTTTCTCGATGCGCTGGAGCAGGCGCCCGGGTTGGTCCCGGCCTACAGCTTTGGTGTGATCAACATCAGCGGGCGCGGCTTCTCCGGCGTGTTCAACTCGCCAATCCTGTTCGACGGCGTGCGCTATCCGGGCTGGCAGGTGACGCCACGGCTGACCCTGAACTATCAGCAGGTCGAAGTGCTGCGCGGCCCGGCGGCGCTCACCGCAGGCCAGGGCTCGGTGGCGGGTGCGATCAATCTGGTGCCGCGCCGCGCCGATGGTCGCGCGGGCTCGAATGTGTATCTCGGCTACGGCCGCTACGGCACCACAACGGCTGCGGTCGGCAGCGGCGGCAGCGTGGCCGGCGGCGGGCTGGCCTGGCGGCTGGATGCCAGCCACCAGCAGTCGGGTGCGCGCGGCAGCTTCGGCTATGCGCGCGACACCAGTTTCGAGTTCCGCCACATCAATGCCGAGCTGGCTGCGCCGGTTACCGACAGCCTGCGTCTGAGCCTCGCCTTCGAGCACTTCCTCGATGATGGAGAAGGCTATTTCGGTACGCCGCTGATCAATGGCCGCATCGAGCCCAGCCAGCGCGACATCAACTACAACGTGATCGATGACGCCATCCGCATGGACGTCGACTGGCTGCGCGCGCGTGCCGAATGGCAGCCCAGCGAGTCCTTGCGGGCCTCGCTGGTGCTGTTCGGCAACCGTGAGGACCGCTACTACCGCAATGCCGAGGTCAACACCTGGCAGCCGGCGACCGGCCTGATCCGCCGTAGCGACTATCTGGAGATCAGCCATGACCAGAAACTGCGCGGCGCGGTCGCCGACCTGGTCTGGACGCACCGCCTGTTCGGCCGCGAGCATCAGCTCGTGTTCGGCCTGCAGGCCGATCGCAACGACCACGACCGCGGCAGCGACAGCCCGTTCCGGTTCAACGACGCGATCGATCTGCTGGATCCGGTGCGCGGTGTCTACACCAGCCTCGATGCCTTCCTGCCGCGCACTGCGACCGACATCGAGCAGCGCTCGGTGTTCGTTGAAAGCGCGCTCGATCTCGCCCCGCGCTGGCGCCTGATCAGCGGCCTGCGCCACGACCGCAGTGAGGTCGACTCGCTCAACGTGGTCAGCGGCCTGCGCTTCGACAAGCGCTACAGCGCCGGCAGCTACCGGCTGGGCCTGAGCTTCAGCCCGAGCGAGCAGACCACGCTGTACGGCTCGCTGGCGACCTCCAGCGAGGCGCCGGCGCAGATCACCACCTTGGGTCTGGCGAATGCGAACTTCGACCTGACCGACAGCGAGCAGGTCGAGATCGGCATCAAGCACAGCAGCGAGCGTATCGATTGGACCCTGGCCGTCTACGACATCAGCCGCACCAACCTGTTGAGCCGCGACCCGGAGGACCCCAACCGGCTGATCCAGGTCGGCGAGCAGGCTGCGCGTGGCATCGAGGCCAGCCTGCGGATGCCGCTGGGCGAACGCTTGCGCGTGGAGGCCAGCGCTGCGGTGCTGGACGCGAAGTTCGAGCGCTTCGACGAGGTCGTCGGCGGCGTTGCCGTCTCGCGTCGCGGCAATGACCCGGTGGCCGTCCCCGAGCGCATCGGTACGCTCTGGACGTATTTCAGCGCCAGTCAGAACCTTGAGCTGGGGCTCGGTTTGCGCGGCGTCGGCGAGAGTGCCGCCAACACCGCCAACACGCTGTATCTGCCCGGCTATGCCACGGTCGATGCCCTGCTTCGCTACGATGCACCGATCGGCCGCATCAGCCTGCGCCTGCGCAATCTGGACGATCGCATTTACGCCACCCGCCCCTACGGCGCCGGCCAGTTCATGTTGGGAGAACCGCGGTGGTACGAACTCACCTGGCAGCGCAGTTTCTGAGTCTGCTCGGCGCGGGTCTTGCCCTCGCCGGGCCCGCCCAGCTGGTGTCGATCGAGCTGCCGATCGAAACCAACGCGCTGACCCCACATGTGGTGGCCGATGCCGCCAACCAGCGCTTCCTGCTGAGCTGGCAGGAGCGCTTGCCCGAAGGCTGCGCGCGGCTGCAGGTCGCAACACTTTCGATCTCAGGCGAACTCGGCGAAGCGCATGAAGTCGCGCGCGGCTGCGACTGGTTCGTGAACTGGGCCGACCATCCGCAGATCGCGGTCGCCGACAACGGCGGCTGGTGGGCGTTCTGGCTACAGAAGGAAGGCGGGGGCACCTATCACTACGGCATCCGGGTCGCGCATTCGCAGGACGAGGGCGCCACCTGGTCGGCGCCGATCACGCCGCACGACGACGGCACGCTGAGCGAACACGGCTTCGTGTCGATGGCGGCCGATGGTGCCGACCGCATGCGGCTGGTCTGGCTGGACGGTCGCCACGCTGCCGCCTCGCATCCAGCCGAAACCGATCTGCAGGACGAGCACGGCGGCCACGAAGGCGCGATGAGCCTGCGCGCGGCGGTGCTGGATTCGAGCGGCGCGGTCAGCGACGGCATCGAGCTCGATGCACGCACCTGCTCCTGCTGCTGGACCGCCCTGCTGCGCCAGCCCGATGGTGCGCATCTGGCCGCCTGGCGCGACCGCAGCGAGCACGAGATCCGCGATATCGCACTGGCCACGCGCGATCGCAGCGGTTGGCAGGTGACCGGACTAGTGCACGCCGACAACTGGAAGATCAAGGCCTGTCCGGTGAACGGGCCTGCGCTGGCGCAGCACGGCGAGCGCGTGTTCGCGGCCTGGTCGACCATGCCGAATGCGAACGATATGGCGGTGCGCCTGCGCGCACTGGACAGCGACGCGAGCCCGTTGCGGATCGAGCAAGGCGCGGCCGTGCTCGGTCGCGTCGATGCCGAGGCCTTCGACGGCGGCGTGCTGTTGAGCTGGCTCGGTGCGGGTGCACCGGGCGAGAGCGTGTTGCGGCTCGGCCTGTTCGATGCGGAACTCGGCGAGCGCCAGCGCATCGATGTCGCTGCCCTGCCTGCCGGCCGCGGCATCGGCGTGCCGCGCCTTGCCGCACTCGGACAGACCGCCGTGCTGGCCTGGACCGAGCCGAACGGCGCAGCCGTCGCCGGCGCGCCGGCGCCCACCCGTCTGCGCGCCGTGCGGCTCAGCACCGGTGATGACTGAGGGCAACACGGATCAAGCGGGCGCCTGATCCGCGTGCGCGCTCGGTAGCGCGCGGCAGCGCTGAGTACTTCAGCCTTGCCTGAGCTCGCGCCAGAAGCCGCCGCCCGCAAGCACGGCCAGCACGGCGCCCAGCGCCATCAGGCCCACGCCCAGCGTCGGAAACAGCATCGCGATCGGCAGGCCCAGGCCGAGCGCGGCCAGTGCCCAGGCGACGCGGTCCACACGGGCAGCACCCGCTGCCGGCAGCCAGCGCGCGATCAGCGCATCGGCACTCAAGCGGCCTGCGCCGCCCAGTACCAGCGGCAGCAGCATCAGGGCGAACAGCAGGGGCAGCTTGAAATTGCCGGCGCCGCTGTTGCGGATCGCATAGCCCTCCCACAGCTGCGCCAGCGAGCTCCATTCGGCCGGCCAGTGCACCGCGGCGGTGGCGACGAAGGTCAACACCAGCAGGCTGTAGGCTGCGAAGCGCGTGAACAATCCGGCCACCAGCAGAGCGGCCGCGCCGAGTTCGGCCCAGGTCGCCAGCCACCAGCTGAGCTCCGGGTCGACATGATTGAACGGGAACGGGAACTTCGATTGCACGCCGGCGAACCAGTTTTCGCCACGCAGCTTCTCAAGCCCGGCCTCGCCGAACTCGTAGGCGAGGATCAGGCGCAGACCCAACGGAGCAAGCCAAGGCTGCAGACCGTCGAGGCGGCTGCGCAGCAGGCCGGTGACAGAAGTGATGGATGGAAACATGCAGAGACACCGTGCGAGTGGAAGTGTCGGCACAGAGTCGCCGCGGCCCGACCTGATTGCCGCAGCGGTCCGGACGAACGCCCGTTGCCGGGGATGCAATCAAAGCGCCCGTAGGCGCATCCTCTGGCCTCGAACGCGGACACACCGCCGACGGAGCGCTCGAATGAGCCAGCCGCACCTTCCAGCCTGCAGTCACCGCCGATGAGTACCCTCAGCGACGACGATTTCCAGCGTGCCTATCGCTATGCATCGGCCCTGACCGGCGACCGCGACAGCGCGTTTGACGTGGTCCATACCGCGGTCACCCAGTGGCTGCAGGCGGCGCCAAAGAATGTCGACAACGCGCTGGCCTATTTCCTGCGCATCGTGCGCAACTGCTTTCTGGCCGATGTGCGCCGCGCCGCTCTGATGCGCTGGAGCCCGATCGAGGACAGTGAAGCTGTAATTGCGGTCGACCTGCGCGCGATGGAAGACATCCACCTGGAGCGCGCCTGGCTGGAGCGCGCCTGGGCCGAGTTCAGCGTCGCCGAGCGCGAAGTGTTGTTCCTGTGGGCGGTCGAGGGCTTCACCGTGGATGAGATCAGCGCGCAGACCGGCGCGCCGCGCGGCACTTTGCTGGCGCGCATGCATCGGCTGCGCAAGCGTTTCGCCGACCCCGGGCCGAGCGGCACCGGCAATGTGGCGACTGGAGGACAGGCATGAGCCGTACACCCGAACTGCCGCTGCGAAGCGCGATCCGCGAGCGCTTCGAGGGCGAATCCCTGCGCCCCGAACAGCTGGCCCAGCTGCGCGCGCTGCTGCAGCCTGCTGTGCCTCCGATGCCTGCCGATGCGGTGCCCGCTTCGCCCAGCGATGGGGCCGGATCCCCACCCGATCGTAGCCGTCGCCGCCTGTTTGCCATTGCGGCCAGCGTGGCCGCCACCGCCACCGTCGGCTACTGGGGCAGCTTCGGCCTGCGCGCGTTCAACAACGCCAGCAACCTTGACGCGCTGGCCGAGGAAGTCGCCTACAACCATCTGTTCGACAAACCGATGGATGTGGTCAGCGGCTCGATGGACGAGTTGCGGCAAGCCTTCGCCAGCGTCGGCTTCATGCTGCAGGCGCCGCCGATCGCGCTGCCGGGCGATGCCGAACTGATCGGCGGCCGCCACTGCTCGATCGCCGCGGTGCCGGCCGTAATGTTGCGTTACCGAACCGCGCAGGGCGTGCTGGGCTTCTGCCAGGCGCGGTTTGACCCCGCCCGCCACCGCGGCGTGCCGGACATGGCGATCGCGCACGCGCCGGTCGAGCGCATGGCGCGCGGCCTGAAGGTCAGTCTCTGCCACGACAAGGGCGTGCTGATGGCGCTTGCGACAGTCTGAATCTCCCTGTTCTGATACACGCTGCCTGCGCCGATGCTGGTGCTGGCGGCGAACCCACCCGGAGACAGCGTCTGCGCTGTTTCCGCATCGACGGGCCCCACCGCCCAACCCACCGCAAGGAGTCACCCCATGAGCAACAAGACCTCGAATTCCCTTGGTTTCGCCCTCGGCGCTGCCCTGGTCAGCAGCCTCGCGCTGTCGCCGCTGGCGCAGGCCTTCCAGGTGACCGACCTCGACCAGGGCTATCAGCGCGTCGATGACACCCAGCCCGCGCCGCCGGCCGAACCCGAGAAGGACAAGGAAGGCAGCTGCGGCGAGGGCAAGTGCGGCGAAGACAAGGACGCCGAAGGCAGCTGCGGCGAGCAGGCCGATGAGGAAAAGGACAAGGAAGGCAGCTGCGGTGAAGGCAAGTGCGGCGAGGGCAAGTGCGGCGGCGCCGCCTGAGCCAGTTTCTGCATTGAAGCGCGGGCGGGTCCGTTCCGGCGGACCCGCCATCGCGCCAAGGAAACCCTGCGATGACACTGCGAGCTCAACCCGAATCGCCCGAGTCGACGCTGTGCGGCCTCGGCCTGCGCCGCCCGCTGCTGGACGAACTGCTGGCGCAGCCGGCCGGGCGCATCGGCTTTCTCGAGCTCGCCCCCGACAACTGGATCGGCGTCGGCGGCAAGCGCTTCGAAGCGCTGCAGCAGCTGCGTGCGGATCACCCGATCTACTGCCACGGCCTGAGCCTGTCACTGGGCGGGCCGGAACCGTTTGATCACGATTACCTGCGCGGCCTGCGCGGTTTTCTCGACGAACTGCAGACGCCGCTGTACAGCGAGCATCTGTCCTACTGCTCGGACGAAGGGCAGCTGTACGACCTGATGCCGATTCCGTTCACCGACGAAGCGGTTCGGCATGTGGCCGCGCGGATCAGCGAGGTGCAGGACGCACTGGGCCGCCGGCTGGCGGTCGAGAACATCAGCTACTACGCCGCGCCGTTCCAGGCCATGGCCGAGATCGATTTCATCAATGCGGTGCTGGCCGAAGCCGACTGCGATCTGCTGCTGGACGTGAACAATATCCACGTCAACAGCATCAACCATGGCTACGACGCGCTGGGCTTTCTGCAGGCGCTGCCGGCCGGGCGCGTACGTGGCATCCATGTCGCCGGCCATTTCGTCGAGGCCGTCGATCTACGCATCGACAGCCACGGCGCTGCGGTCATCGACCCGGTCTGGAACCTGCTCGCGGCGGCCTACGACCACTGCGGCCTGCAGCCGACCCTGCTGGAGCGCGACTTCAACTTCCCGCCGATCGCCGAGCTGTTGGACGAGCTCGACACTATCGCGCGTCTGCAGCATGAGCACCTGCAGCGCGTCGCCACCCGCCGCACCGTGACCGCCCATGCCCGCTGCGCCTGAGGGCCTGCGCGCGCAGCAGCTGGCGCTGGCGCACTGGATCCGTGATCCCGCCACGCACGCGCCGCCGCCGGGCATCGAAGCGCGTCGGCTGAACATCTACCGGCAGCTGTTCCGCAACAACCTCGATGGCCTTCTTTCGAGCCAGTTTCCGGTGATCCGCCGGCTGCGTGGCGCCGCGGCCTGGGCGGAGCTGGTCGATGGTTTTCTGCGTGAACATCACGCACGGACACCGCTGTTCCCAGAGCTCGGCCAGGAGTTCATCGCCTACCTGCAGACGCGTGCCGCCGCCGACCGCGGTGATCCAGGCTTCCTGCCCGAACTCGCGCACTACGAATGGGCGGAGCTGGCGATCGCACTCGCGCCTGCGGATGCCCCAACGGCGGAGATCGATCCACACGGCGATCTGATCGAGGGCCGGCCGGTGCTGTCATCGCTGGCCTGGCCGCTGGCCTACGTGTGGCCGGTGGATCGCATTCGTCCCGACTTCCAGCCTGCCGAAGCGCCCGCTGAGCCCAGCCTGTTCATGCTGCAGCGACGGCCGGATTTCGGCGTGAAGTTCGCAAAGATCGATCCGATGGCCTACGCCCTGCTGCAGCAGCTGCGTGAGGCACCGGCCAGCGGGCGCGAGATTGTTCAGCGGCTGGCGCAGTTGGCTGGCGTCGAGGCCGAGACGCTGATCGAGCCGGCGCGGGGGCTGATGGAGGGGTTGAGGGGGAGGGGGGTTATTTTGGGGGTGAGGTGAGAGGTGTTGCTGTTTGCACCCATACTTGCACTCGCACCCTCATCGGCGGGGGTGGTGAGCGGGAGCAAGAGCTTTCGGTTGGCCCTGCGGGCCAGCCGAGTCACTTTCTCTTGCCTGCCCAAGAGAAAGTAACCAAAGAGAAGGGCACCCCTCGTCCGCGCCCTACGTGCATCCTGCACTTCGGGTACGCGGGAGTCGGTCGGGGTTTTTGGACAGGCCATCCATGGCCTGTCAAAAACCTCGCCGGCATCCTTGCCGGCGACCCTACGGGCTGATCGACCGCCTCCCGCCGCTTCCCAGGGGCCCCGGGTAGAGCGCGGGCTTCCTGCCCGCAGAAGCTGGAGCGAAGCCAGAGCCAGAGCTAGAAGCCGGAGTGAAGGCAAGCACGGAGCGGCAGACGGAGCAGCGCCTCAGTTCGAGCCCCTCTCCCCGTGGAGCGAGTCGGGGCCGTTTGTCGGCTGCCGGTGGCAGCCGACGGCCCTGCGAGCCCGAGCGGAGCGAAGGTGGGGTTGGGGAGAGGGTTCGGTCTTCGTACAAATCGCCAAGCTCGCCAAGCAAGCTCTTCCCGAACCCCGACTCCCGACTCCCGACTCCCGACTCCCGACTAACTCAGCCCACCGCCCCACTCCCAGGCTCATCAGCCACCACCACGCAGTTGCGTCCCGCCGTCTTGGCCGCATACAGCGCGCCGTCGGCTTCATCGAACAGGCCTTCAGGGCGCAGGCGGCTGCGGCCGCTGAGTGAGGCCACGCCGATGCTGATGGTCACCCGCGGCAGACCCTCGATTTCCAGCGATTCCACCGCGGCACGCAGGCGTTCGGCGAGGCCCGCGGCGGCCTGGCTGTTGGCGCCGGGGATCAGCACGACGAACTCCTCGCCGCCCCATCGCGCCAACAGGGTGCCGGCGCGCAGCAGGCCCTGGATGCAGACCGCCAATGCACACAGCACCGCATCGCCGACCGCATGCCCTGCGGTGTCGTTGATGCGTTTGAAGTGATCGGCGTCGATCAGCGCGATCGACAGTGCAGAGTGCCGGCTGATGGCATCGGCCCAGTGCACTTCGAAACGCTCCACGAAGGCGCGGCGGTTGGCGATGCCGGTCAGCGGGTCGACGCTGGCGGCCAGCGCCAGAGCCTCGGCGCGCTTTTCGAGTTCGACGTTGGCCTGGCCGAGCGCGGTGCGGTTGCTCTCCAGCTCGCGGTTGGTTTCTTCAAGCTGGCGCGACAGCCGCCGACTTTCGCGGTAGCGGAAGCCGAGCAGTCCGGCGACCAGTAGCAGACTGAGCACGCCGAAGGTGGCCAGCCAGCGACCCAGCGCTTCCTGCCGCAGCTTCAGCGCCTGGATCTCCAGATCACGCTGCAGCAGTTCGATCTGGCGCTCGGATTCCTCGGCGCGGTAGGCGCTTTCCATCACCGCCACGCGACGATTCATGTCGAGCCCGCTTATCTGTTCCTGCAGGCTGAGGCTCTCAATCGCGATGTCCAGCGCTCGCTCGCCGTCACCCTGTTCGCGCAGCAGCGGGATCATCACCTTGTAGCTGTCCAGCAGCTGCGGCTGGTCATCGCCGGACTGGAACTCCGGCAAGGCCTGTTGCCACAGCGCCAGCGCCTCTTCCGGGCGGTTCTGGCGAGCGGCCGCTTCGGCCAACAGGGCGCGGTAGCGCGCCAGCGTGCTGCGCTGGCCGATCCGCTCGGCGATCAACGCGCCGCGCTGCAGAGCCTCGTTGGCCTCGCTCAGGCGGTTCAGGCCGAGCTTGGCGCGGCCGTTCTCGATCAGCGCATACACCTGACCCGGCGGGCTGCCCAGGCGCTCGGCCAGGCGCTCGGCTTCCAGCGCCAGAGTCAGCGCTTCGCTGAAGCTGCCGGCCAGGTTGGCGGTGCGCGCCATGCTGCCGAGCAGCGGCGCCTCGCGCGAGGGGTCGGCCAGCCGACGCGCTTCGGCCAGGCCGCGCTCCAGATAGCGGCGCGCGGTTTCGTATTCGCGCATGCCGGCGTAGAGCAGGCCGAGGTAGTGATACGTGCGCTCGATCTCGGCGCGGGCGCCAGCCTGCTGCAGTTTCAGGCTTTCGCGCAGCGACTCCAGCGCGGTCGAGTACAGGCCCTGGTTGAGGCGGATCAGGCCGACGTGGGTCAGCACGTCGGCGACGCCATTGCGGTCGTCGAGCTGGCGAAATTGGGCAAGTGCGCGCTCGAATCCGGACAGCGCCGGAGCCAGATCGCCCTGACGGCGCAACAGGATGGCGATGTCGGTTTCGGCGCGGGCGACGCTGGCGGTGTCGCCGCGAGCGGAGGCGCGCTCCAGAATGCCGCGCTGCAGGGTCAATGCTTCCGGGTAGCGGCCGCGGCGGAACTCGATCTGCGCGCTGACCCGGTCCACCGCATCGACCTCGGCGGGCTGGCCGGCGGCCAAAGTCGCGGCTTCTTTCAGCACCGTGGCTGCCATCGTGAAGTCGCCGCTGGAGGACAACCGCTCGGCCTCGATCAGGCGCGCCTGCAGAGGTGCCGCGACTTCGTTGGGCGGATCCGGCGCCAGTGGATCACCGTCCGCCCAGCGTTCGGCGTCCTGCATGGCGATCACGGGTGTGGCCAGCAGCAGGGCGATCAGCAGCGGAAGCAGGCGTCGTTGCACGTTGATTCCGGGTTTGGCTGGGGCTGCTGCAGGCGGTGCGCGCAGCGGCTGCGAGGCGGCGCAAAGTGTAGCGCAGGCACCCCGTTGTTCTGCACAGGCGTTCATGCAGACAGCGCCGCCAGCAAGGCGGCAGTGGATGGGCCCGCGGCCCGCCGCACATCGGCAAAACCCCTCGCCTGCGCATGCGCCAGCAGACGCGCGCTGCTGGCCGCCACCTGCGCCTGACGCAGCTGGGCCACGCTCGCTGTTGGCAACTGCGCCAGCACGTTGTCCAGCGCCTCGGCGCTCGACAGCAGCAGGCCGAACGGCAGCGTGGCGGCGTCGAGCGCGCGTCGGTGGCGGGCATCCAGTCGCGCCGGGCCGCGCCGATACACGTCGATCCGCTGCACGGCGAAGCCGCGCGCGCTGAGCTCGGGCGCCACCAGGCCGCGTCCACCCGGTGCGCTGATCAGCAGCAGCTGGCGGCCGTGGCCTGTGGCCAGTTCGGCGCATCCGAGCAGGCCCTCGCTGGTCTGCTCGGATGCGGCGCCAGGCTGGATCACGGCGGTGAATCCGGCCTGGCGTAGCGCCTGCGCGGTGCCGGCGCCGACCGCGGCTGCCAATGGGATCTGCGCGGCCAGGTCAGCTCGCAGTCGATGCGCAAACTCCACTGCGGCCGGGCTGGTGAATACCGCGACCTCGATGCGCGTGCTCAATGCTGCATCCAGCGCCGCCTGAGCCGGAAGGGCGGTCAGCTTCAGTCCCGGCAGAGCCAGCGCCTGGGCGCCGCAGGCGCGGATCAAACGAGCCGCCGCCGGCTGCTGGCGACGCTCGCGCAGACAGACGATCGTCCAGCCGCTGAGGGCGTCCGTACTCGTGGGTATCCGTGGCTTCATGCTACTTAGTCTGCCTCGCCTCCCCGGCCCACGTACAAATCGAACGCGCATGAGCTCTGTCGCACCCCTCCGCCTGGCCGAAGCCCCGCCACACGAACTTGGTGCCGACCTGCAGCGCGTCCTGCTGTCGATGCCACCGCTGGCGGCGATGGGCTGCCGCGTCCACGCCTGTGCGGCCGATCGGCTGGTGCTGGCGGCGCCGCTGGCGGCCAATGTCAACGACAAGGGCAGCGCCTTTGGCGGCAGCCTGGCCGGGCTGATGACGGTCTCCTGCTGGGGCCTGTTCAGCCTGCACCTGAAGCGCGCCGGCCTGAGCGCCGAGGTCTACGTGCAGGATTCGAGCACCCAGTATTTCGTTCCGGTGCTGGAAGAGATCCACGCCGAAGCGCGTTTCGCCGAGGGTGAAGACATCGAAGCCGCGATCCGCGCGATGCGCACACGCCGCAAAGCCCGGCTGCGCCTGACCGCCAGCGTGCGGCTGCAGGACGGCCGCGAAGCCGCGCGGCTGGAAGGGCGGTTTGTGGCGCTGGGGCCGGTGGGGTGACGCCGCCACGTCCATTGAGCTTGTGCCGCGTCAACCGCTTCGGCGCACCCCGTGAGGACGAGCTTCCGCACACCGTCGTGCTGCTGGGCGAGATTCCCAACATGCCGGAGCATTGCGTGGTGGTCGATGCCAGCTCTGGGCGTGTGATCGTCGGACTCCACCTCGATCGGCTGGTCGAAGTGCCTGAAGACGAGACCTGAGCAGCGCCACGTAGCCCCTGGGGCTCACCGTCTCGCTTGGTCGGGCAGGCGTTGCATTGCCAGCGGGCCATGCAACGGCCGCTCAACGTTGGGACGCGCTGCGCTTGTCCCAACCTACCGCGTGACAAGGCTGGTTCGCGCGCTGAGACCGCCCGATGAGCGTGTGGCGCGTTCACGGTGAACACGCCTGCGTCAGCAACCACCCACGTGAAGCACTGAGCGCCTCAACTCGCCGCCTGCGAATCCCGAATCCCGGCAATCAGCGCTGACACCGCGGACACCATACCGTCGCGCGCTGGCCGAGGCTCATGTGTTTCAGCGCGGTCCCACAAAGCTTGCAGTTCTCGCCCTCGCGGCCGTACACCAGCAACTCCTGCTCGAAGTAGCCGGGGGCGCCGTCGGGGGCGATGAAATCGCGCAGTGTGGTCCCGCCGCGGACGATCGCGTAGGCGAGGATCTCGCGCACGGCGTCGGCCAGTGCGCGGTAGCGCTCCAGGCTGATCTTGCCGGCGGCGCGGCGCGGGTCGATGCCGGCGCGGAACAGGCTCTCGGCGGCGTAGATGTTGCCGACGCCGACCACCACCACCTGGTCCATCAGAAAGGTCTTGACCGCGGCGCGGCGCTCGCGGCTGAGCCGGAACAGGTGTTCGCCTGAGAAGTCCGGCGACAGTGGCTCCGGGCCGAGACCGGCCAGCAGCGGATGCACCTCGCCCTGCGCCTGCCACAGCAATGCGCCGAAGCGGCGCGGGTCGTTGAAACGCAGCACGCGGCCGTCGTCGAGTTCGAGGTCGACATGGTCGTGAGCACGCAGCGGCACGCCGGGCGCAAGGATGCGCAGGCTGCCGGACATGCCGAGGTGCAGGATCGCGCTGCCGGTCTCCGCCTGCAGCAGCAGGTACTTGGCGCGCCGCTCGACCGCGCGGATGCGCTGGCCGGGCAGCTCGTCGCGGATCTCGGTCGGAATCGGCCAGCGCAGATCCGGCCGGCGCAGGATCGCGGCGGAGATGCGGCGAGTCAGCAGATGCGGCTCGATGCCGCGGCGGGTGGTTTCGACTTCGGGCAGTTCAGGCATGCGGAGGCGGGCTCGTGACGAACGTCAAAACCGGGTCAGGGCAGACTGCTAACATCTGTTCACTCAACAACAGCAAGCGATACCCGCGATGGAAAACTCATTATTCGCCTGGGCCAGTGAAGGTCTGTTCGGCAACAGCTGGCTGCTGGTGGTCGGCGCATTCCTGCTGATGGCCAAGGCCACCCTGCTGTCGGTAACGATCTATCTGCATCGCTGCCAGGCCCATCGCGCGGTCAATCTGCATCCGCTGGTCAGCCATCCGATGCGCTTCTGGCTGTGGTTCACCACCGCGATGGTCACCCAGGACTGGGTCGCCATCCACCGCAAGCACCACGCCCGCTGCGAGACCGCCGAAGACCCGCACAGCCCGCAGGTGCTCGGCATCAACAAGGTGCTGTTCCACGGCGTGACGCTGTACCAGAGCGCGCGCAAGGATCGCACGATCCACGCCCAGTTCGGCCACGGTACGCCGACCGACTGGCTGGAGCGTCACGTGTATTCGCGCTTTCCTGGCCTCGGCCCGAGCCTGCTGCTGTTCGCCGATATCGGCGTGTTCGGCGTCATCGGCATCACCGTGTGGGCACTGCAGATGCTGGTGGTGCCGGTGCTGGCTGCGGGTGTCATCAATGGCCTTGGCCACTGGTGGGGCTACCGCAACTTCGAAACCGATGACCGCGCCACCAATATCAGCCCCTGGGGCCTGATCATTGCCGGCGAGGAACTGCACAACAACCATCACGCCTTTCCGTCGTCGGCGCGCTTTGCGCTGCGCCGGTTCGAGTTCGATATCGGCTGGGCGGTGCTGCGTGTGCTGGCCTTTCTGCGCCTGGCCAAGATCCTGCGCGTCGCGCCCAAACTCGATATCCGCCCGAACATCCAGATGCCCGACACCGACACCCTGCGCGCGGTGCTGGTGCATCGCTTCCAGGTGATGACCGACTACTTCCGCATCGTGGTGGCGCCCAGCCTGCGCGAGGACGTCGCCGGTGCCGGCACCAGCCTGAAGTCGCTGCCCGGCCGCATGCGCCGCGCGCTCAAGGACCACGGCCGCTGGCTCAAGCCCGAGCAGCAGCAGCGCTTGGACAGCTGGATCGCCGCCCACCCGAATCTGGCCACCATCTACGACTACCGCCGCCGCCTGCGTGAGGTGTTCGACCGCACCAGCCAGGGCTCGGACGCCACCCTCGAAGCCCTGCGCGAATGGTGTGCCGAGGCCGAGCGCTCGGGCATCCGCGCGCTGGAGGAGTTCTCGGCGCGATTGAAGGGCTACAGCCTGCAGCCGGTGCGGATCTGAGTCGGCGGCGAGGGTAGGCGTGTCAGCGCCCTGCAAGCTTGATCGAACGCAGCGCTCATCCCGCCCATGAACCCGCCGGCCGCGCACGCAGCCGAGGCGGCGGCACGCAATGTTCGCAGGCGTGAGGGCGAGCGCGGGTCGGTGGCGGTTTAAGCTCCGCGGCATGACGCTCTTCCGGTTCCTTCTTCGTTTGGGTTTTGCCTCGGCCGCTCGTGCTCGTCGCCCGCGCGGGCGACGAGCGTGGGCTGCAGTTCTTCATTGCAGCCTGCTCGGTGCAGCCCTCGCCACGCTGCCGCCTCAGGCGACTGCCGCCAACCTCGCCAGCGATCCGCAGCAACAGCTGCAGCGCATGGACAGCGATGGCGATGGCCGCATCAGCCTGGGCGAGTACCGCGCCTGGATGAGCCGCGGTTTCCGCGCGATGGACGTCAACGGCGACGGCGTTGTGCAGCCGCACGAGTTGCCGCCCGGCACCCGCTTCCGTCGCCGCATGGCGCTGAGCTTGGACGAGCATAACGCGCAGTTGGACGCACGCTTCCGGCTGCAGGATGTGGATGGTTCCGGATTTCTCGACGCGCGCGAGCTGGCCGCGCCGCCGCAGATGGCTCGATGAGCTTGCCTGTCTGATGGATCGCGGCGCAGAACAGAGGCGGCTCGCAAGCCGCGCATCGAGCGCGGATTCAACCAAGCTCGCGAACGAGCCCATCCAGCGTCAGCAATTGATTGAAGCGCGGGGCGATCGAGCGCGCGGGCACCCCCGAACGAATCGCACGCACAGCGCAGGCAGGCCCCGTGGGACTACAGCTGCGGGGTAGCCCGCGGCTTCACCAGCGCGCCGCCGATGGCCGGAAGCAGCGGCAGTTCGACTTCCACCGCGCTGCCCTCGGGCTCGCTGCGACGGCGCAGGCCATAGTCGGTGCCGTAGAGGCGACGGATGCGCTCAGCGGCGTTGTGCAGACCGACGTCGGACTCGGCGTCGGGCGTGCTGCTCGCCTGGTCGACCACTTTCAGCTTCAGTCGGCCGTCGACCTCGCGGGCGATCAGTTTCACCGCCACCAGGGTTTGCCCGGGGTCATCGCTGCGGCGCAGCGCGCTGTCGATCAAGGGCTGCAGAAGCAGCCGTGGCACCCGCAGACCACGCAGGCCTTCCGGCACGTCGATCTGCACGAACAGCCGCTCGGCGAAACGCAGCCGCATGATGTCCAAGTACAGGTCGAGCACGCGCAGTTCCTCAGCCAAGCTGGCCTCGTGCTCGGGGCTCGGCGCGAACGCATGCTTCAACAGGGCCGACAGGCGCCGGATCATCTCCTCGGCGGCAGACGGGCGGCTGTAGATCAACTCGGACACAGCATTGAGCGTGGTGAACAGGAAATGCGGCTCCAACTGCCGGCGCAAGGCCTCAAGCTGGGCTTCCGTGAGGCTGGCATGCAGGCGCTCGGCTTCCAGTTCGCGGTTGCGCGCGGCGCGGTAGCGGTCGATCTGCTGGGTGATCGCGATCACCAGCGCGTACACGATCAGCTGGTTCGGCAGGGACAGCAGAAATCGCTGCAGGCTGGGCAGGTATTCGAACTCGGCCAGCCCCGGCACAGACACCAGCAGGGTTCGCAGCGTCGCCGACAGCGCGGTATGCATAACGCCGACACCCAGCGCGAAGCCGAAATGCAGCGGCAAATGCTGCGCCCAGCGTATACCGCTGACCGGGTAGCGCCGCGCCAGCCACACCATCAGCGGCACCAGCAGAGCTGCCGCCCATGCGCCAGACATTTCCTCAAGCAGCACCCGCAACAGCTCAGCCGAGCGCCCGGCGGCGACGCGGCTCAGGTAGCGATCCACAAAAGTAAGCAGGCCCAGCGCCGAGCTGAGGAACAGCAGGCCCAGGGCGAGCCGATGCCGGCGCACGCGCGCCCGGCCGGACCCGTCGTCGGGATCACTGGGTGTGCGTGAGCTGAGTGGCGGCTGGGTCATCCAGAGCGGACAAGACGTGGGCCACGAAGCCTACCGGCTGCGTGGGTTGGCGTCATCAGCCAGAGTTCGGATGTTGGCGGCTGCGGCTTTCGTCACCGCGGGTGCATCGCTATACTCCGCGGGTTCCCGCCACGCTCGACCTGCTCCGATGCAGGCTCGGGCGTGCGCGCCAATGCTCAACCGAATCTGATGCAGGTGATGCTGTGGGTACTCACGACCAGCTGTTCTTGAAGCGATTCTCGCTGATCATCGCGGCCCTTACGGTGTTGACCATCGTGTTGATTCTCGGGGCCCGCGCCCTTTACCTGAGCGCGCCGACCGAGCCGAGCCCGCTGGCCGAGCAGCGTCTGGTCGAGAGGCTGCGCCCGGCCGGCGCGGTCTACGCCGGCGAGACCGGCGCTGCGGCAATGGCTGCGGCGGCCGAAGCTGCAGCCAAAGCGGCGGCCGGCATGGTCGCCTATGGCGGCAGCGTTGACGGCAAATACATCTACGATCAGCTGTGCGGCGCCTGTCATACCTCCGGCGCAGCCGGCGCGCCCAAGCTGCTCTCTGCAGAGTGGGCGGCGCGCGTCCCGCAGGGTGTGGAAACGCTGGTCAAGCACGCGATCGAGGGCTACCAGGGCGCCGCGGGCGTGATGCCTGCGCGAGGTGGCAACCCTTCGCTCAACGATGAGCAAGTCGAGGCATCGGTGCGCTGGATGTTGGACAACCTCAAATAATCCGCGGGGGCTTGGTGGCAGTGCCGGGATCGCTCCGGCTCAAGTTCCCTACCGACGCCGCCCCGCAAGGGCGGCGTTGTCGTCTCAGCAGGACTCGCATCGCATGAGTGTGTTCCGTTTGCGCCCGCAGCTGCTGTCCATGGCCCTGATCTGCACGGCCTTGGCCGCCTGCACCGACAGCGGCAGCCAGGACGTGCCGATCGCCCCGCGTCGCATCGGCGATCTGCAGGGCAGCGCTGATCGCAGTCCTTTCGAGGGACAGAGGTTGCGCATCCAGGGCGTGGTCACCAGTAACTTCGCCAACGGTCTGGGCGGATTTTTCATGCAGGACGCGGTCGGCGAAGCCGACGCCGATCCGGCGACTTCGGACGGCATCTTCGTCGAGTGGCCGCGCGAGTCTGTGCCGAAGGTGCGGCGCGGTGACCGCGTGCGGGTGAGCGCGATAGTGCGCGAGATCGGCCCCGAGCGGGCGTCGATGACAACGCTCGTCGAGGCCCGCGTCGAAGTGCTGGGACGGGCCGCCGCCGCGGCGAGCGTGCTGCGCGAGGCGCCCGCGCGCGCGACCGACTACGAACGACTGGAGGGCATGTGGGTGCGCATCGACGCTCCGCTGACGGTCAGTGGCAACGACGGTCTGCTGCGTTTTGGCGAGCTGCATGTGAGCTTCGGCGAGCGCTTGCGCAGCATCACCGATGTGCACCCGCCTGGGGCGGAAGCGCGCGCGCTGGGCGTCGAGCAGGATCGACGCAGCCTGCTGCTGGATGATGGTCGTCGCAGCGAGTACCCGGAAAAGCTGTGGTTCCTGTCGGAGCCGCTGTCGAACGCCGCACCACTGCGCGCCGGCAGCCAGCTGGGCGGTGCCGAAGGTCTGCTCGAACAAGGCTTCGGTCGCTGGGTACTGCAGCTGCGGCGTGATCTGGCAGTTGCCGCGCAGGCGCCGCGGCCTGCCCTGCCTGAGCTGCAGCCGGGTCTGCGTGTGGCCAGCTTCAACGTCGAGAATTTCTTCAATGGCAACGGCCGCGGCGCTGGCTTCCCGACCCCGCGCGGTGCGGCCACGCCCGCCGACTTCGGCCGCCAGCGGGCCAAGATCATCAGCGCCCTCGCGCAGGCACGCCCCGACGTGGCTGGACTGCTGGAGCTTGAGAACGATGGGTATGGCAAGCGCAGTGCGCTGGCCGAACTGGTCGATGCGCTGAATGCCGCAGTCGCCGATGCCGATGCGGATCCCGCTGCCGGTGACTACCGCTTCATCGAAACTCCCGAACCCCTCGGCGGCGACCAGATCCGGGTTGCGCTGATCTACCGCGCGCGCGCCGTCAGCCCCGAAGGTGCGCCGGCCAGCCTCAACAGCGGTGCGTTCGAGCGGGGCGGCCGAGCGCCCTTGCTGCAGACATTCCGCCCGCACGACGGCGGAGCGCCGTTCTCGGTCGTGGTCAATCACTGGAAATCGAAAGGCGGCTGCGACGGTGCTGAGGGCGGTGACCGCGATCAGGGTGATGGCCAGGGCTGCTGGAATGCCTCCCGTGTTCAGGCCGCCCGTGAGCTGCTGGCCTGGCTGGACAGCGGCATCGGCAGCGCCGACGCCGGACGTCGCTTGATCCTCGGTGATCTGAATGCGTACAGCCACGAGGATCCGGTACGTCTGCTGCGCAGCGCGGGCTATCGGCAAGCGCTTGAGCTGGCCGGCCGCGGCAGCGAGTTCAGCTACAACTACCGCGGCTACGGCGGCAGTCTCGACCACGCGCTCGCCAGCCCGGCGCTGGCGGCCGATGTGCGTGATGCGGCGATCTGGGCGATCAATGCGGACGAGGCCGAAGCCTTCGGTTATGCGGCATACGCACGCAATGCCGACTGGTACAGCGCAGAGCCGTGGGCCAGTTCGGACCACGATCCGCTGATCATGATCTTGCGCAGCGCAGCCAGCGCGCCCTGAGCGCAGATCCGGTGCGCCAGTTGGCCTCCGGTATCATCCTCCGACCGCCTGTACGGATCTTCTGATGATCAACGCCCCTGCCCAATTTCCTGAAAGCGCGGCCGAGCTGCTGCTGCCCGGGTCGGCCGGTGCCTTGGAGACCGTGACCGAAGTGCCTGAGCCCGAGCTTGCGCGCGCCGGCACGGCGGTGATCTGCCATCCGCATCCGCTCCACAGCGGTACCATGCACAACAAGGTGGTCACCATGGTCGAGCGCAGCCTGCGCGAGCTCGGCCTGCGTACCGTGCGCTTCAACTTCCGTGGCGTTGGCGCCTCCGAGGGCGAGTACGACGACGGTCGCGGTGAAACCCTCGATCTGCTCGCCGTGGCGGAGTGGGTACATGCAGTGCGTCCGAACGATGCCCTGTGGCTGGCCGGATTCTCGTTCGGCAGCTATGTCGCCCTGTTGGGCGCGCGCCATCTGCCGGTGAAACAGATGATTTCGATCGCCCCGCCGGCCGGCCGCTGGGACTTCTCGGCCGTGCTGCCACCGACCTGCCCGTGGTTGGTGGTGCAGGGTGAAGAGGACGATGTGGTCGAGCCCCAGGCCGTGTTCGACTGGGTCGACAGCCTGCCCGAACCGCCGACTCTGGTGCGCATGCCGGAAGCCGGGCATTTCTTTCACCGACGGTTGATGGACCTGCGTGGCGCAGTCAAGAACGGTGTACGCAGCAACCTGCCGCCGCTGCTGAATCCGTGAGCCACAGCGTTGTCGGCGCGGTGCCGAGCGGGCCGATCCGTGCTTATCTTGCGGGCGCTGCTGACGGGCGCTGGCAGCAGGACTCCGCCCAGCTGTCGGCGCTGCGTGAGCTTGAGCGCATCCAGACCGACCTGCTTGATCGGCCAACGCCGAGCCTGTTCGATCGCCTGCGCGGACGCCGGCCGCCGCCGCCGCGCGGGCTGTACCTGTGGGGCGGCGTTGGGCGCGGCAAGACCTTTGTGGTCGATCTGTTCTTCGAACAGTTGCCCATCACCGCCAAGCGTCGCGTGCATTTCCATCGCTTCATGTCGGAAGTGCACGAACGCCTGGGCGCATTGCCCGGCCGTGCCGACCCGCTGGCCGAGGTCGCCGCCGACCTCGCGAAGCAGGCGAACCTGCTGTGCCTGGACGAGTTCTTCGTCGTCGACATCGGTGACGCGATGATCCTGGGCCGCCTGCTGCACCACCTGTTCGCGCGCGGCGTGTGCCTGGTCACCACCTCCAACACCCCGCCCGATAATCTGTATCGCGAGGGCCTGCAGCGTGAGCGCTTTTTGCCGGCGATCGCGCAGCTGAAGTCGCACTGCGCGGTGCACGAAATGGCCAGCAGCACCGACTACCGCCTGCGCAATCTGCGCCAGTGCCGGACCTGGCTGGTCCCGGATGGCAGCGATGCCGACCGCGAACTCGAATCGCTGTACGCAAAGCTCAGCGTCGAAGCCGAACAGGGCGCCGGGCCGCTGCGCATCAATGGCCGCGAGATCCCGTGTCGCCGCCATGCCGAGGGCGTGGCCTGGTTCGATTTCGCCGCCCTCTGCGAAGGCCCACGCGCGGTGGATGACTACATCGAGATCGCGCGCGACTTCCACACCGTGCTGCTGTCCGGCCTGCCGCAACTCGACCTTCCACTCGACAATGCCGCGCGCCGATTTGTTCACCTGGTAGACGAGTTCTACGACCGCGCCGTGAACCTGGTGGTCGCCGCCGCGGTGCCGATTCTGGATCTGTACGTCGGCCAGCGCTTACGCCATGAATTCGAGCGCACCTGCAGTCGGCTGATCGAGATGCAGAGTGAGGACTACCTGGGCCGGGAGCACCGGCCGTGAATGCGCGTGCGGCCGCGCCCTGGGCGATGGCTGCGCTGGGTTTCTCGCTGGCCGTGTGCTTGTTCGCACCCGGCTGGTTGAGCTGGGACGGGGCGTATCAATGGAAGCAGGCGCGGACTGGCGCTTTCGATTCCACGCACCCGCCGTTGCTGACCTTGTTATGGCATTGGATCGAGCCCCATTGGAGCGGACCCGGCTCGATGCTGGTGCTGCAGCAGGGCATGATCTGGGCCGGTCTGGCCGGCATCGCAGCAAGTCTCAATGTGCACTGGGGGCTGCGTGCGTTGCTGGTGCTCGCGATCGGTCTGTGGCCGCCGCTGCTGCTGCTCAGCGCCCACATCTTCAAGGACATCCCGATGCTCGGCGCGTTTGCGCTGGCGGTGTGGATGCTGTGTCTGGACCTCCGGCATCCCAGCTGGCGATTGCGGATCGCAGCCCTGCTGCTGTTGCTGCTCGCCTGCGCATGTCGTCACAACGCGGTGACCGGTGCACTGCCGCTACTGACATGGATTGTCTGGCGCAGCCTGACGCAGTTGCCGCGTGTGGCCACACGGCGGCCACCGCCTGGCGCGTTGGCACGAGGCCCGTTTTCAGCAGGCCCGTTTTCACCAGGCCTGATTGCAGTGCCGGTTGCAACGGTGATGGCACTCGGTTTGCACGCGCTGGCGCAACTGCCGAACCTTGGCGAGGGCGTCAAGAACCCGCAGGCAGTGTGGTCCGTCGTCGCGCTGTGGGACATGGCCGCGGTCTCTCTGGTCGAAAGCGAGATGCACATACCCAAGCCGTTCCAGCTGCCGGGCGCGCGGGTTGAGGCGATGCGCCCGCATTTCAACGAGTGGACAAACACCACACTCTTCCTGAGCGGTCAGCTGAGCCACACCTTGTGGCAGGACTTTCCCGACGAGAACGTCCTTGAGCTGCGTCAAGCCTGGTTTCGCCTTCCCCTGGAGCATCCTGGTCCGTACTTCGCGCATCGCCTGCGCTTGGCTGCGCTGCTGTTCGGGTTCGACAACGCCGCCTTGCCAGACCATCAGGTGCTGATGATGGGCTTTGTCGCGATGGAGGGTAATCCGTCGATCGAACAGGTGCCCAATGCCTGGCGACAGGCCTGGATCGATTGGGGCATGCG
The DNA here is from genome assembly GCF_044377145.1 of Aquimonas sp. Classification (NCBI taxonomy): domain Bacteria; kingdom Pseudomonadati; phylum Pseudomonadota; class Gammaproteobacteria; order Lysobacterales; family Lysobacteraceae; genus Aquimonas; species Aquimonas sp. The sequence goes on along the minus strand of NZ_JBILJQ010000005.1, from coordinate 87,849 downwards.
CAATACCGACGGGCCATTCTTCATGGGCTGGCTGTACTTGTTGCTGGCCGCGGGGACAGCTATCGCCGCTGTTCCCGGTTGTTTGCGCGATCAGCCGCATGCCGCATTGGCGGCGGCTGTCGCAGCGTCGTCCTTGGCGTATGCCTTGCCGCTGGTGTTCGTCTCTGGTAGTGCCGAGTTTCGCTATCTGGCCTGGCCGATCCAGGCCGCCCTGCTCGCGCCCGCCCTGCTGTGGGTGGGACATCGCGCCTCCGAACACCCGGTCGTCAGCCGCGGCTGACGCGGTCCCGAGCGCGCGCGGCAGGTGCTTAGGTAGTCCGCCAGTTCGCGCTGGCGCAGCGAGCGGATCTGGTCCGCGCACCGCTGGATGCAATCTTTCCGGGCTAGAATCATCGCCGCCGCGTGCAAGTCATGTGCCGCGGCATTGCTATCCGGCTGCGACTCGCCCGCGTGCAGGGGTGCGCTGAGCGCAGTCGCCGTGATTTCCGATCCGCGAGCCGCCGCAGCCATGTGGCGCGACGCGTGGTGCCCACCGGTTTGAGGTCAACGCATGAGTTCAGTCGACGTCGTTGCAGCGCCCCCCCTGACCCGGCCCGAGCAGCCGCAGCGCCTGTACTGGATGCTGATCTTCTTCGTCGCCTCCGGCGTTTCCGGACTGATCTACCAGTCGCTGTGGAGCCAGTACCTGAGCCTGCTGCTGGGCAGTTCTGCCTACGCGCAATCGCTGGTGTTGTCGATCTTCATGGGCGGCATGGCCACCGGCGCCTGGCTGGCGGCACATTTCGTCGGGCGTATCCGCAATCTGCTGCTCGCCTATGGGCTGATTGAGGGCATCGTCGGTCTTGTCGGCGTCGCCTTCCATGCCTTGTTCCTGCTGGTCAGCGCCTGGTTGTACAGCGAGTGGCTGCCCTCGCTGGGCTCGCCTGAGGCGGTTGGAATCTCGCGCTGGGTGGTTGCAGCCGCTCTGATCCTGCCGCAGACCATTCTGCTCGGCATGACCTTCCCGATCATGAGTGCGGGATTGATGCGCTGGATGCCGCAGCGGGCGGGTGCGGTGCTTGGAGGTCTGTACTTCTACAACTCGATCGGCGCCGCGGCCGGTGCTCTGCTCGCCACCTTTGTGCTGGTGCCGGCCGGTGGCTTGCCGGGTGCGATGGGCTTGGCGGGCATCCTCAACTTGTTGATTCTCGCGGGCGTCTGGTTTGCCCGGGTGCCGGCACGGTCGGTCGAGAATGCACCCACCCTGCAGGAACTCGGGGCCTCAGCTGCCGAAGCGCCAGCGCGAAGCGGACGCGATCCCGTGGCACTGGCGGTCCTGCTGATCGCCGGTCTGACCGGGCTCTCATCCTTCATGTACGAGGTGGGCTGGATCCGCATGCTGTCACTGGCCTTGGGCACCAGCCAGCACGCGTTCGAACTGATGCTGGCCGCCTTTATCGGCGGCCTCGCCCTCGGCGGTCTGTACGTGCGTGGCCGGCTGGACCAGGTGGCGGACCCGATGCGCTATGCCGGCTATATCCAGCTTGCCATGGGCCTCGCGGCGCTGGCGACGCTGCCCCTCTACGACCACGCGTTTCTGTTGGTCAGCGGCACCTTGGACACGCTGGCACCCACGGCCAGCGGCTATTTGTTCTACAACCTCGCGACGGCCAGTGTCGCCATCGCAATCATGCTGCCTGCGGCCTTCTTTGCCGGCATGACCCTGCCGGTGCTGACTTTCGTGCTGCTGCGCCGTGGCGCGGGCGAACGCGCGATCGGCCACGCGTATGCCATCAATACTCTGGGTGCGATCATCGGGGTCATCTGCATGGTCCACTTCGCGATGCCGGCGATGGGGCTGAAACTCGGCATGGTGTTCGCCGCCTCGATCGATCTGGTGCTCGGTCTGCTGCTGCTGTGGATGGCGCGCGGCCGACAGCTGCCGCGGCGACTGGCGCTGGCCACCGCAGTCTCCATTGGCGCCATCGTGGTGGTACTGCTGAGCGCGAAATTCGATCCGATGCGCCTGCACTCGGGCGTGTATCGGACCCGCGTTGCGGAACTCGATGCCAGCCGCAGCGTGCTCTACCAGGCCGATGGAAAGACGGCGTCGATCGCCCTGCACGGCATTCCGAACAAGACCCTGACCATCGCTACCAACGGCAAGCCTGACGCCTCGTTGAACATGGATCCCGCGCTGTCGCCCACCCCGGATGAGCCGACCATGATCATCGCGGCGCTGCTGGGGCTGGCCGCGAACCCGCAGGCACGCGAGGTCGCCAACATCGGCTTCGGCTCCGGTCTGACCACCCACGTTTTCGCCAGCGATCCGCGCCTGTCCAGCATCACTACGGTTGAAATCGAGCCGCGCATGGTCGATGCCGCGCGCGGTTTCGGGTCGCGGGTCGCGGCCGCGTTTGACGACCCACGCTCCAAGATCGTCATCGACGACGCTCGCGCGTACTTTTCCGGCCAGGCGGCGCGCTACGACATCATCGTCTCCGAACCCTCCAACCCGTGGGTGGCCGGCGTCGCCAAGCTGTTCTCGATCGAGTTCTATGCGTTCGTCAAGCGCCATCTGAAACCCGACGGACTGCTGGTGCAATGGGTGCAAGCCTATGAAATCTCAGATGCCACCCTGCTGACCGTGCTGCGCGCGCTCGACGGTGAGTTCGACGACTACGCGCTGTACCTCAGCAACAACAGCGACATCATCATCGTGGCATCTCCGACCGGAGCCCTGCCCGAGCTTGACAGCAGCTTTCTGCTGCAGCCGGAGCTGCGCGCACTGGCCGATCTGTCAGGAATCAGGACAATCCAGGATCTGCGCGAACGCAAGCTGGCCGACCGCAGCCGGATCCGGCCCCTGCTCGATCTCGATGCGGGCCCGGTCAACTCCGATTTCCAGCCGATCCTTGCTCACTGGGCCCCGCGTGATCGCTACATGCACGCGCGCGCCGAGCTGGTGCTGGGTCTGTACAGGAGCCCGATGGGGGTGCTTCAGTCAGCAGATCCCGCTGCGCACGTCAGCAACGGCGCCGACGCCTCGCGCGATCCAAAGGTTGGCATGCAGTTGGTGCACGACCGCCGCTATGCCGAGGAGTTGGCGGCTGCCTTGAACGGAGAGTCCCCCGCTGGCCCGCGCCGCGATGAGCCGCAGGATCTGCGCTGGCTGGGGCTGGGGGAGCGTTTGCGTGGATTGGGTTCTGAATGTCTGCACTCGGCGACGCCGGTGGCGGTCAATCGGATGCTGATCGAGGCCTACAACCAGACCGCGGCGTTCCTGCCGCCTGAGCGTCTGCTGGCACTGTGGTCAGCGTCCGATTGGTTGCGCTGCGAGGAGGCAAGCTTGCCGGCGGCAGTTGCACCGATTCAGCGTGTTCTCGCGTCCCTGGCGCGGCGTGATTGGGTGAACCTGCGTTCCGATCTGGCGCTCGTCGAGGGCCTGGCGACGGCCGACCTTGCGATCTCCGAGCGGCGCCTGTTGGCACATGTTGCCCTGCTTGCCGCGTACGGCAGCGAGGGAGAGCAGGGTCTGGAGCTCGAGCTCGTTCAGCAGCTCAAGTCTGAAGGCTTGAACGAAGCGCAGCGTTTCGAACTGCGCTTGACTGCCGGGTCCTTGCATCGCGCGCGTGCAGAGCCGGCGCAGCTTCTGCAGAGCCGGGGTTAGCGTGTCGGCGGATGCCTGAGTCTTCTGTAGCCGCAGCTCTTGCGTCTTGCTCACGCGATGAAGGTATCAACAGAAACACTTTTCAGGCACAGCCAAGCACTTGTCACGCTGCGTGACATCGGCTAGATTCCAACCAACTGTAACGCAACCGTTGTATTCCCATGGTTGACTACAGCAGCCTCGCCGGCGGTGCGCTTCACCTGGGGGTGAGCAAGAGGAATCGGCAGGCAAACTCAAGCGACAACAAGCAAAGCGTCTGTAATCCATCCCGTGAGCAGCGACGCTGCCCACGCACTATCGTCGACTGCACGGATGCACGTCGACTCCAAAAGCCACATCAACTTCGGTAGGGGAGTCTCAAATGAGCAAGATCATCGGTTTCCGTTCAAGCAAGCGTATGTTCGGTCAGGGCATGACCGAGTACATCATCATCGTCGCCCTGATTGCGATCGCTGCCATCGCCGTGACCAGCCTGTTCGGCGGCACGGTCCGCAGCCAGGTCGCCGGTATGGCTCAGGAAATGAGTGGTACCTCCGCCAACGCCCAGATTGGCAACGCGAAGGCCGCTGCGCAGACCGCTGCCAGCGTCGCCAACGACACCCACAAGACGACGACGCTGGGTAACTACGACAAGGCTGGCAGCAACGCTGTCAACTAAGTCAGTAGGCGGATGCCGCGAGGTTGTGGGCCCAAGCCCCGCCTCGCGGCAGCTACGCCGAGAATCTGTAACCGTGTCGGTCTAATCATCGCCTCTCGAAAGAGTGGTCGTGTCGCGTCCGCTCGCCTGCGCTGCTCGTTTTGCAACGCCAGCTGGTTCTGGCCTACGCGTGCGCAGCCTCGCCGGGCAACCGTGGTTCGGCCTGCCTGCTTGGGTGGCCGTTTGGATCGATGAGAATGCCTTCTGCCCGAGCGCCCCAAGACCGGATTCGCGAATCCTGTCCGCGGGCAACGCTGTGAACGAGTCAATGAGGTCGGCCATGCGCACATCCAACCGCGAGCGCGGCCACGCCACCATGCTGACGATCATTCTGTTCGGAGTGCTCTCGCTGGCCGGTGTGGGCATGTACAACACCGGACTGATGACAACGGACAAGGTCCGGCTGCAAACGGTGTCCGATTCCGCAGCTTACAGCGTCGCCCAGGCCGTGGCCCGCGACATGAACTTCAAGGCCTACACGAATCGCGCGATGGTGGCCAACCAAGTTGCCGTGGCGCAGGTCGTCGGTCTCGCGTCCTGGACCAAGATGCTTCGCAACGCGGGGCAGAATTTCAATCGAGTCACGACGCCGCTGCAGGCAATTCCATACGTGGGCGCGGTGATCCGTGTACTCGGCCAGATCATCGAGCAGACCACCCGTATCTTCGACGAAGCGATTGCGGCGATCACCCCGATTCTGGTGGCAGCTGAAGAGGCCGTTCTCACCGCCATTTCTGCGGCGCAGATCGCCCATCATGGACTCACCCTGGGTCTGGGGCAGGCCGCGCTCGAAGATGTCGTGTCCGGCTCGGACCCCAGCATCAATACTTCATCGGTGATCACCAATACGGCGATGTGGACTTCATTCTTCAATGCCTGGGGCAACAAACAGGTGTTGATCTCGCCGCCGCCCAAGAACCGCCTCAATACCAACGATCGGCGAGCGCGCGAGCGGATGGAAGAGTTCCGCACCGTTACCGAGGAAAGCCGCGACGGCTTCACTCGCCGTCGCACCTACAGCTGGTTCGAAGTCTCCTGGCTGTGGCCGGCGCAGTTCCGCGTGCGCAAATTCGGTGGCTCCGATCTGATGCCCAATCCGAGCAACGACCGGAACTTCAATTTCAACTGGACGGCAATGGATGTGGTTGGCGTCGAGACGCGGACCTGGAATTTTCGTCGCTTCCGCTGGGGCTCCTGGAGGGAGACGCTGCCCTTCGGCTATGGCGCCGCGCATGCGCTGACCACTGGCAACACCTATTTCTATCGCAACCAATGGAACAGCCGTCGCGAGAACCAGTACGTGTGGGGCGATGGGGTTCGTGAAATGCCGATGAACGCTAACATCGCCCAGACCCGCTACGGCAACAACAACCTGCAGCGCAGCGGCGGCCTACGCCCCTTCTTCGACCTGCGTGATCGTGGACGCGTGCCGCAAGACGATCTGAACGTAAAGATTCTGCTCACCAAAGGCAGCGGCGATGTCGGCAGCTGGGAAAGGACGATTGTCGCGGCGGGCGGAACGGTGACGCCCTTGATCAATAGCCAGGAGCGTGGCGGCATGGTCGGAGACCGAATGGCCTCGCTGGCCAAGGCGGGCGTGTACTTCTCTCGCGATCACGACCCAAGCTTCCGCTCCAGCGGTAGCCGGGTGGACCTGCGTGGAACCGACGCTGGACGCAGGCGCGATTTCGGTGATCTCTACAACCCGTATTGGCAGGTGAGGCTGCTGCCGCCGACATTGGCCGAGCGCACACTGGCCTTGGCCGCCGTGGGGGTGGAACTGTGAGCACCCTGCACACGATTCGTGGTCGCATGCGTGGCGCCTCACTGGTGGAGTTCGTGATCGTTGCTGCCTTCGTGCTCGCGCCGGCACTTCTGCTCACGCCCGTGCTGGGCAAGATGATCGCGGGTCAGCACAAGTACGAGCAAGGGCTTCGCTATGCGGCCTGGGAGCGGACCGTTTGGCACGAGTCGCGTCCGCGCTTCGTCGATGTGCCGGCGGTGAAGTCGTCCAACGACCTCGCCATTGAGGTCCAGTCGCGCGTGTTCGGCCAGAGTCGAGCGCTGATTCGCAGCGACGATCGCAACCGCACCCGCGCACAGGAGAACCCGCAAGATTTCATCCTGTACCGACCGACAGCGGTGAACCACACGGCTCAACAGCGTGGCTACCGGCCGTGGATGGTCAGCCGCAGCAACAACGATGAGCGGCCGGTCTATGGATCAACGCCGCAAACCCGAGGCGCGCTGTCGGGCCTTGCCGCCAACACTCAGGGCCAGGTAATGCGGACGCTCACAGATCTGACCCCGTTCGAGGTGGAAACCCGCAGCCTCTACACCACTCGCCTTGAGACCAACCTCGAAGACTTGGGTCATTACGACGAGTTCATGCGCAGCGTCAACAACACCGACACTCCGATCGATCTGCGCTTGGACCGAGAGAATGGCAGCCCGCGTCAGCTGTTGCTGCTCGCAGACGGTTGGAATGTGGCGCGGCGCGAGCATGCCGCCGCACAGGCCCGAGCGTTGTTGCCGACGCAGCTTCTGAACAACCAAGGCGTCGAAAGCGCGCTCAACATCATCAGCTGGCTGTTTATCGCCAGGGAGATCGATGATCTGGAGTTCGGCAAGGTCGACACCGAACGCACGCCCGCACATCGACTGGGGCGCTACCAATGAACCGCATCCTGACCCTCTTGCTCGGCGTCTGCTTTTCGGTTGCCGCCTCCGCCGGGCCGTTCGACACCTTCCCTGCGCCCCCCGATGCCGACATCAGCCAGGTCGGCTTGAATATGCGACTCAACGGCGTGCGCATGTCGAGCTGGGATCTCAGAACCACGCGAACCGTGGAGGACGTGCTGGCGTTCTATCGGCGGCAGTGGGGCACCGGCAATGCGCGTGAGCCGGGCTATACCGAAGTGAACCTTGGCGAATCGCGATTGCTGACCCATGTGGACGAGACGCGCGGTCTGATCTACACCGTGCAGCTCACACGCCAGGGCGCTGAAACCGCCGGCCAACTGGCAGTGACCGACCTCTTGGAGGGCAATGGCGTGCAGCCCGAAACCCTGCTGCGCGACTTCCCCCGGCTTGGCTCGACCAGTGTCGAGAGTGTTCTGGAGGCCAACGAAGCGGGCTGGAACAGCCGCACCATTACCGTCAGCAACACGCATTCTGTTCAGCAGAACCTTGAGCAGTATATCCGGGCGCTGGATGGACGCGGCTGGCGGGTCGAGGAAGCCGCGATGGTGCGCTCGGGCGATGGCGCGCTGAGTGCTGCCCGCGGCAACGATCGTCTGCAGCTTGCCGTCACCCGCGTCGACGGCGTCACGCGCACCATTGCGGTCTGGGAAGAACGATGAGCAGGCGACGGCAGGCGGGTTTCAGCTCAACCGAGTACGCGATTGTTGGCGCTGCCATCGTGGCAGCCCTATTGGTTCCGATGCCCGATGTCACACCGTTCGATGGTCGCCCCCTGATCGTGACCCTGATCGATGTGATCAGGTCCGTTTTCGGGAACTTCGCCTACGCAGCCGGATTGCCCAGGTTTCGATAGTGTGCGTTCCGACGAGGCCGCGGGCTGAAGGGCCGTGCCGAAGGCTGGGCAACCAGGTGTGTCTTGGTTTTTGAGGCTGTTCGACCCAGCGCACGCTGCACCGCAGAGCACTTCGCCGGGCTCACGGACTGCCGCCTAGCGCATTGTCTGTAGCTCTTGGGTGCTTCAATTCACGCCGCCGCCTTACGAGTAAGGCAGTCTGTTCCCATCGCATCGACTGGGCCTGATCCGGGCCCGGCACAAGGATTCGCTACACCATGAATGTCAAGCAGAAAATCACGACGGTCGGACAGAGCTGGGGCTTGCTGGTCGGCGCCGTTGTGCTGGGTGCGGTGGCGTTCATGGCGAGCTCTTACTACCTCGAATCGCGCGAGAAGGCGCTGGCCGATGAGTTGCTCGGTCAGCAGGAGCAGCGCCGCGACGTGGTGGTGGCAACCGTCGAGCTTGCCGCGGGCGCGGTGATCTCGGGCGAGAACATGGCGGTCGCTTCGGTGCCGATCGGCCACCTTTCAATGAGTGCAGTCGACCCGAGCCAGTTCGATAGCTTCGCCAATCGTGTTTTGCTGGCGCCGATGTCCCCCGGTGAGCCGCTGCTGGCCCATTTCGCCTCCGGCATCAACGCCGAACGCTTTTCGGACTTGCTGGAGGAGGGCGAGCGCGCGATCACCTTGCCTGTCGATTCGATCAAATCGAACGACGGCATGCTGACCTTCGGCGATCGAATCGATCTGCTGCTGGTGCTGGAAGGCGGCAGTGGCTCGGAGGGCGCGCGCCAGCAACTGGTGCCCCTGGTTGAAAACGTGCGCGTGCTGGCCACCGGACAAACGCCTTTGGCGACGCGTGACGCTGACCTGCCTGCAGGTGAAGATGATCCTGACAATATGTACTCGACCGTGACGGTCGGCGTGTCGGCCGAGCAGGCGACGCAGCTGCTGCTGGCCAAGGACATGGGCAGCGTGGTGGTGCTGCTGCGCAATCGCAGTGACGAGGGCCCGCTGCAGGCCTCGACGCTGAGCGCGGACGGAGTTCTGGGCGGCGGCCGCAGTGATGGCTACGAGTACTTCTCCGGCTCGCAAAGCCAGGGTGGGACACTGCAGCCCAGTAGCCGTGTGGTCGCGGGTCGAACCGAACGCAGACTGCCGACTGCAGCCACGCCACCGGCACCCGATGCGGCCGCGGGCGAGCCTGAAGCGGCATCTGCTGAGCCGTCCACCGCAAACTGATTCAAACCTGGCAGCGCTGCGGCTGCTGCTGGGGTGCAGCTAACCATTGGGGGAGTGCTAGGTGTTTGATCGTGGTCGTGGCAATGGATTTTTGCGGATTCTGGCTGCGCTGGCCCTGAGTCTGGTGGTTTCTACGCAGGCGCTGGCCACTGAATACCTGGAGCTGCATGCCGGTGGCGTCAAGCTGATGCAAATCGGCGAGGTCGAGCGTCTGGTGGTGGGCAATGACCGCTCGCTCGGTTCATCTATGCTCGAGGGTGGTCGTCTGTTGCTGGTGGGCATCGAGCCCGGCACCACGGACCTGCGGGTGTGGCTGCGCGATGGGCGCGAACTGCAGTACTCGGTCACCATCCACCCGCGTGATATCGCGGTGGTGGTTGGAACCGTCAGTGCGCTGCTGGCGGAGTTCCCGGAAGCGCGGGTGCGCGCCATCAATGGCGTGGTGGTCGCCGATGGCCGGGTACCGCGCAGCCAGCTGGACGCGGTACGCAGCCTGATCGCCCAGATTCCAGGCGTGGTCGCGCTGATCGAACCGGCCACCGCACCCATCGAACTGGTGATGAGCAGTTTCAGCGGGGTCAGCGTGCGTGAGGTGGATGGCGTCATGATTGTCGAAGGCGAGGTCGCCGAATCGGAATTCAACCGCTACCAGCTCGCCCTCCGGGATTTCCCCAACGCCGTGTCCTTGGTCCGAACCACCCGCTTCACCGCCGCGCCGATGGTGCGCGTCGCGCTGCGGATACTTGAAGTCAACCGCGAATCCAGCCGCCGGATTGGCCTCAACTGGGATGCAAGCTTCGCCGGCCCCTCGATTGGCAGCACCGGTGCCGCGATCGCCAATACCCGGTTCCGGGTCGTCCCGAACGGGCTCGGCGAAATGGTTCAGAACATCCGGGTGGACGACGCGCGCTGGTTCGCCTACGCAGGCTGGACGACCCGTATCTTCTCCGCCGTCGACATGTTGAAGCTCGACAACGAGGCCACCACCCTGGCCGAACCCAACCTCAGCACCCGCAGCGGTGAGCCTGCAGTGTTCTTCGCCGGCGGTGAGTTTCCGTATCCGGTGATCGGCCAGTTCGGCCAACCGGGTGTGGAGTTCAAGCCCTACGGCATCCGCTTTGAGATCCAGCCGACGGCCGATCTCGCCGGCAATATCCAAACCGTTGTCAAGGCCGAGATCAGCACGATCGACCGTGCCAACATCATCGCCGACGTGCCCGGCCTGCTGAAGCGCGAAACCGAGTCGACGGTCACGCTCAAGTCCGGCGAAACCATGATCATCTCGGGTCTGGTCTCAGCCGACGAAGTGCGCAACATGAACGGCGTTCCCGGGCTCTCACAGATCCCGGTGCTGGGCGAGTTGTTCAAGTCCAGAAACTTCCAGGACCGCAAGACCGAGATGGTGGTGATGGTCACGCCGATGATCGTCGAAAACGCGGACAAGCCCGGCGAGCGCGTCGAGGAGACCACGCGTCGACTCCGCGGTCTGGTCGAACAGCAGATCCTCGAAGGCGCCCTGGCGGAGTAACTGCGTGTATCAGATCAGCGTCTCCACGGTGAAAGGCACCTTGATCAGCAATGAGCTGGTCTCGGAAGAGCTGTGCCGGATCGGCAAGTCTTCGGACAACAACATCGTTCTGCACGGATGGCAGGTCGGCAAACGCCACGCAAGTCTGCGTCTGGTGGGCGCCGATGTGTTCGTCGAGGACCACGGTACCGGCGCAGGCACGCGCGTCAACGGCAATCGCGTGCAGAGTTTCGGGCCTTTGTCCGGCGACGACGTGATCGAAATTCACGGCTATCTGATCCGGATCAAGCCGCCGACCAATCGCTATGTGCCGGCCAACGAAGCCGATGCCCGCCCGCCGTTGACGCCCGTCATCGCACCGGCTGCGGTCTCAGCGCCCAAACAGCCCGCAGCGGTCGCTGCGCACACGACCAGACCATCGCCCCAATCGGCGCCCCAGCCGGTTGCGCATGCTGAAGCCGACACAGAGGTTGACGCCGAAGGTCCGGAAGCGGCGCGCATCTCGGCGCTCACCGTCGAATGGCGACGACGCCTGCACAAGACCCTGCTGGAGCAGATGGACCTGCGTCGTCTGGCCGTCAACCAGATGTCGCACGAGGCCCTGCGCAAGGCGACCGAAGATCTGCTGGATCAGATCCTGCAGGCGCAGACCGACCTGCCACGGGAGCTGTCCCGTCCCGCCCTCAAGAAGCAGGTTGTCGACGAGGCCGTCGGGCTCGGCCCGCTCGAAGAGCTGATCGACGATGACGACGTCAGCGAGATCATGGTGAACGCGGCGGACCAGATCTTTTATGAGCGCGCGGGTCGTCTAGAGAAATCCAAGGTCACCTTTACCGACGATCAGGCCGTGCTGGCCGCGATCGAGCGCATCGTCAGTCCGCTGGGCCGGCGCATCGACGAAAGCTCGCCGATGGTCGACGCACGACTCCGAGATGGATCCCGAGTCAACGCGGTGATCCCGCCGCTGGCTCTGAAGGGGCCGTGCATCACCATCCGAAAGTTCATGAAGGAGCGCCTGACCATCGAGCGACTGGTGGGCTTCGGGTCCATGAGTGATGCCATGGCCACCGTGCTTCGCACGGCAGTGCTGGCCAAACGCAATGCGGTGATTTCCGGGGGAACCGGGTCAGGCAAGACAACTCTGCTGAACGTGCTGGCGGGCTTCATTCCCTTCAACGAGCGCGTGGTCACCGTCGAAGATGCCGCGGAACTGCAGTTGCCACAGCCCAACCTGGTGTCGCTGGAAGCGCGCCCGCCCAACCAGGAGGGCAAAGGCGAGGTCAGGATCCGCGACCTTGTGAAGAACTGCCTGCGCATGCGGCCAGACCGGATCGTCGTCGGCGAGTGTCGTGGCGGCGAAGCGCTCGACATGCTGCAGGCCATGAACACCGGCCATGACGGTAGCTTGACCACGGCCCACTCCAACTCCCCACGTGACTGCGTCGCGCGCCTTGAGGTGATGGTGATGATGGCGGGCATGGATTTGCCCTCGATCGCCATCCGTGAACAGATCGCTTCCGCCGTGAATCTCATTGTTCAGCAGACTCGCTTTTCCTGCGGCCAGCGCAAGGTGACGTCCATCGCGGAGGTCACTGGCGTCGAAGGTGGTCGCGTCCAGCTGGCGGAGATTTTCCGGTTTCGGCAGACCGGATATGACGAACGCGGCAGAGTGCAGGGTTGCTTCGAGCCCACCGGGCTGGTGCCGGAGTTCTACGAAAAGCTGCGCGCGCGTGGCGAGCGTGTCGATCTCACCATCTTCGAGAAAGCCGAGGATCAGGGATGACCCTGCTGATCAGTGTTGGCTTCGCAATCTGCTGCATGCTGCTCGGCCTGCTTGGCGTGCGCGCGTTCCGCAGTGCTGCCACCGATTACCAGAAGGTGTTCACCACCAGCGCCACCGCCTCGATGCGGGACCTGTTCCTGTTCATCGATCCGAACGCGCTGTACCGGATCAATCTTGCCCTGATCGCCTTTGCGCTGCTGATTGTCTGGGCGTTCAGTGGGCTGTTCGTGCTTGCGCTGATCGTCGCGGTGATCGCCGGGTTCGTGCCAGGCGTGATCTTTCGCGTGCTCAAAGCTCGCCGTCTGCAGCAGTTCGTGACCCAACTGCCCGAGGCCCTGCAGTCAATGGCGGGTGCGATGAAAGCTGGCGCCAGCGTGGTGCAGGCGATCGAGATTCTGGTGGCGGAGACCCGCGGTCCGATCAGTCAGGAATGGGGCCTGTTCCTGCGCGAAGTGCGGGTGGGTGTGAGCTACGAAGATGCGTTGGCGAGCCTGCTGGGCCGCGTGCCCAGCGAAGAGCTTCGACTGGTGGTCGCCGGCATGCGTATCTCACGCGAGATCGGCGGCAACCTCGCCGAAACGCTCGAGCGTCTCGCCGATACGCTGCGTCGCAAGCTGGAAATGGAAGGCAAGATCCGCGCGCTCACGGCGCAGGGGCGGATGCAGGGCATGGTGATGACCCTGCTGCCGATCTTTCTCGGTGGCGTGCTGTACTACATGGAGCCGACCCATATGGGCAGGATGTTTACCGAAGTGTTCGGCTGGATCACCGTTTCCGTCGTCATCATCGTGCTGTCGGTCGGCTATTTCTTCATCCGCAAGATCGTCAACATCGACGTGTGAGAATCCCATGAGCGCCCTCATCGCCCTGTTGACCGCTCTGGCCGTGATCGTGGCTGCGGTCTCCTTGCGCAACATCCGTCGCTCGATCCGCGAGGACGATCGAACCTTCCTCGATCCCTTGCCGCCTCTGCTGCGTCTGATCTGGCCCATGGTCAACCTGCTGGTGCAGCAGTTTGGCGACTACGTGCCGGTTGAACAGGTGGAACAGACCCGCCTGAAAATGCGCAAGGCCGGCATGGAATACATGATGACGCCGGTGCAGATGATCGCCCTGCGCTTCGTCTCCGCGCTGGGCTTTGGCCTCGCTGCCCTGCTGTGCGCCTGGCTGCTGGGCGAGGTCAATGTCCTCTATGTGCTGCTGGCGGTGCTGCTCGGCTGGGTCTTCCCGCTGATGAAGGTCAATGACCTGCGCAAGCACCGCGAGAAGAAAATCATCCGCGCGCTGCCGATGTTTCTGGACTTCATCACCATGGCGGTCGAGGCCGGCATGAACCTGTCGGGCGCATTTGCCCAAGCGGTGGACAAGGGCCCGGATGGGCCGCTGCGGGTCGAGCTGCAGAAGGTGCTGCGTGATGTCAAAGCTGGCATGTCGCGAATGGATGCAGTGCGCGCCATGGCGGACCGGCTCGACATCCGTGAGATCCATTCTTTTGCATCGGCGCTGGCGCAGGCTGAGCGAACCGGCGCAAGCCTTGGACAAACCCTGCGGATCCAGGCCGACCAGCGCCGCGTAGAGCGCTTCCAGCGCGCCGAAAAGCTGGCGCTCGAAGCGCCGGTGAAGCTGGTGTTTCCGCTGGTGGCCTTCATCTTTCCCACCACCTTCATCGTGCTCGGCTTTCCGATTGCGATGAAGTTTCTGTACGAGGTCTAGGCATGTTCGCCTACCAGCACGGCGAGGTCCGCTGCCCGCAGCGGGGTGTCCTGTTCGCCCGGGTGCGTCGGCCGGTCGGATTTGCGGCGCGCGCGCGCGGACTGCTCGGCACGGCCCCGCTTGCTGCGGATTCGGGTCTGTGGTTCGACCGTTGCTCGGCGGTGCACATGTTCGGCATGCGCTATTCGCTGGATCTGGTGTTCATCAACAGGGGCGAGGTCATCCGACTGTGCGCGCGAGTCAAGCCGCTGCAGGCACGGATGTGTCCGCGCGCCGACACCACGCTGGAGGTGTGTGTTGGCGCAATCGAGAGTGCGGGCCTGAGTGTGGGCGACCGTCTGGAATTCAGGAGCCCCCAATGAACCGTCCCCTGCTGCTTTCGGTGCGGCTGCTTGTGCTTGGCTTTGCTGCTGCACTGGTTGGCTGCGCTGCCGCACCGGCGCGAGATCAATCCGCACCAATCTCCGCGGCCGCCACTGTGGGCGAAGACAGCTTGATCGAGCTGCAGGAGCGGGCTGACCAGGCCTATGCCGAAGGTCGATTGCTGGATGCCGAGCAGCTCTATCGGCGCCTGCTCAGGGCGCATCCGCGTTCCTCGCATGCGCTGCTGCGCCTCGGCAACACCCAACTGCGCAACAGTGAGCTGGATGCTGCTGCACTGAGCTTCCGCGAGTGCATCAAGTACAGCCCCGAGGATGCTCGCTGCTGGAACAATCTGGCCTTGACCTATGTAAAAATGTCGTCCGACACGCTCGAACAGAGCGTCCAGTTCGTCAAGGATCCAACCCAGGCCGCCCAGCTGGAGGCGTTCCGACGCCGTGTGGTCGGCAGTACCGCCGCCGAGGTTACGGAGGGGCATTGAGATGAACGCAGACCAAGGTCGTCGTGGTTTTGGCAGGCGCTTGCACAGTGGTGCTTCGCTGGTCGAAATGATCATCATCCTGCCGGTATTCGGCCTGCTGGTCGGCGGGGTGTTCGAGCTGAGCATGCTGTATCGGGCGCGAGCGATTCTCGATGCCGCTACCTTCGAGGCCGCCCAGCAGGGCGCGCTTTACAACGCTCGCGTCGACCGCATGCGGATAGGCCTCGCCCAGGGCATGGCGCCACACCTGTCGCGCAGCCGCGATGCAGGCGGTGTACTCGCAGCCTACGGGCGCGCCGAGGTGCGATTGGCTACCGGCGGCGGCGGGGTGCGCATCATCAGCCCGAGCCGCGATGTATTCCGGCAGTTTCGCCAGCGTCAGACCGTGCGGACCAGCCTTGATTCGAACGAGCGCGGCCAGGATGTTCTGCCCAACGACAACCTGCTGTGGCGCGATGCCACCGTGCGTCAGGTCCAGATCAATGGCGTGCGGGTGCCAATGACCGTCCAGGATGCCAACCTGCTCAAGATTGAAACCTACTGGTGCGAACGGATGCTGGTGCCTGCCTTCGATCGGGTGATCGCTGGGGTGATCAACTGGCCGCTGTCGAACCCGCCGCAGTGTTCCGCATATGCCGCGATCAACGGTGGCTACTACGTGCTGCTGCGAAGCAGCTCAGTGGCGCGCATGCAGTCGCCTGCGGTGTTCCGCGACCTGCCCAACTGAGGCGATTCCATACCTTGGCGTATTGACGGGCCGTGGCGCAGGCCCGAGCATGCGCGGATGGAAACCCAGAAATTCGCCGGCGCGCTGGGCCTGCAGCTCGCCGCAAGCATTGGTGGCCCTGAGCACGGCACGCCGATCCTGCTCCTGCACGGTGGTGGACAGACCCGGCACGCCTGGCGTCACGCTGCAGCCGACCTGGTCGGAGCGGGTCGGCGCGTGATCAGCCTTGATCTGCGCGGCCACGGCGACAGCCAGTGGGCGCCGGACGGTGACTACGGTTTCGATGCCTTCGTCGCTGACTTGCGTGCCGTGATCGCCACACAGGAACAACCGCCTGCTTTGGTCGGGGCCTCGCTCGGTGGCCTGACCGCCCTGCTGGTGGCCGGCGAAGCACCGTTGCTGCCGCTGCGCGCCTTGGTGCTGGTCGACGTGGTGCCGCGGCTGGAACGCGAGGGTGTGATGCAGATCGTGCGCTTCATGCTGGCCCACCCGGATGGCTTTGCAAATCTGGACGAGGCCGCCGCGGCGGTCTCAGCCTATCTGCCGCACCGCACGCGGCCCGGTTCCAGCAGCGGCCTGCGTAAGAACCTGCGCGAGGGCAGCGACGGCCGCCTGCGCTGGCACTGGGATCCGCAGCTGTTGGCCGGTGAACGCGTGCCCGATCCCGAACCGGCAATCACCCGTTTCGAAGCCGCCGCCGCGGCCGTGCGAGTGCCAACTCTGCTGGTGCGCGGCGCGCGCAGCGAGATGGTCAGCGAGCAGGGCGTGCAGGACTTTCTGCGGCTGATTCCCTCGGCCGAATTCGTCGATGTCCGCGGGGCTGGCCACATGGTTGCGGGTGACGACAACGACGCCTTCAACGCCGCCGTCGAGGACTTTCTTGAGCGTCTGGACTAGAACGCCAGACACGCCAACCACCCGGCCCGAGCCTGCCCGACACTCCTTGCGGCAGCCACACGGGCTCACTCAATGTTGCGAAGGAGAACCGCATGCCCATTCCCGCCGTGCTCGAAGGCCGCCTCCGACTGCCCCTGGTGGGCGCCCCGATGTTCATCGTCTCCGGCCCCGAGCTGGTTGCGGCACAGTGCAAAGCCGGCGTGGTTGGCAGCTTTCCCTCGCTGAACGCACGGCCGCTGGCGCAACTGGACGAGTGGCTGACCCAGCTCAGCGAGGAGCTCGCCGCCGCCCATGCCACGGCGACCGTGGCTGATCCAATCGCCCCGTTCGCGGTCAACCTGATCGTGCACGCCAGCAACAATCGGCTGGCCGATGACATCGCCCTGGTGGTGAAGCACAAGGCGCCGGTGGTGATTACCAGCCTGTCGCCGCCGGCGGAAGTGGTGGCGGCGGTGCACAGCTACGGCGGCGTGGTCTTCCATGATGTGATCAGTCGCCGCCACGCGGAGAAGGCCGCTGCCCAAGGCGTCGACGGCTTGATCGCAGTGTGCGCCGGCGCCGGTGGCCACGCCGGGCCCTTGAGCCCGTTCGCGCTGATCCGTGAGATTCGGCAGTTCTATCCCGGCACGATCCTACTGTCCGGTGCGATGGCCAGTGGCGCAGACATCTTCGCCGCGCAGGCGCTCGGGGCCGATCTTGCCTACTTCGGCACCCGTTTCATCGCCACCAGCGAGGCGCGTGCGGTCGACGACTACAAGCAGATGCTGGTCGATACCCGCGCCGAAGACATCGTCTACAGCTCGCTGTTCACCGGGGTCAAGGGCAATTACCTCAAGCCCAGCATCGCCCGCGCCGGTTTCGATCCCGACAACCTGCCCGAAGCCGACAAGACCACGATGGATTTCGGCTCGGGCGGCAACACCGATGCCAAGGCCTGGAAGGACATCTGGGGCGCGGGGCAGGGCGTCGGTGGCATCGACTCGGTGCTGTCCACGCATGCGCTGGTGCTCAAGCTGCAGGCGGAGTACCACGAGGCGGCAGCACGCATGGGCCAGATCGCGTTTCGCTAGCGCAGATCCAACCCTGAGGATGGGCGCGGACGATGCGGGTGTGACGGCCGGATCAGGGCATCCATGCCGAGCCCCTTGGGCGTGCCGATGAAGGCGCCTGCAGCACTCAGCCTTTCTCTGGCACGCAGCGCAGGGCGGGGCGCACAACGCAGCGTTGCATCCATGCGCCTTGTCGCCGCCGCGGCCGACATCCATCTTTGCGGTCTTCCACCGATTCCACAGGAGACCGCACATGAGCCAGCCCCGTCGTGTCACCCGTTTGGTCCGCGGCATGCCGACGTCCGATGGCGCCGGCGTGCGGCTGACCCGGGTGATCGGTATTCCCGAGCTGCGCAATCTCGACCCGTTCCTGATGCTGGACCACTTCGGTTCGGAACAGGCTGCTGACTACATCGCGGGCTTCCCCAACCATCCGCATCGCGGCTTCGAGACCGTCACCTACATGCTCGAAGGCCGGATGCGTCACCGCGACAACCAGGGCAACGAAGGCCTGCTGACCTCGGGATCTGTGCAGTGGATGACCGCCGGTCGTGGCTTGATCCACTCCGAAATGCCCGAGCAGGAGGAAGGCCGTATGTCGGGCTTCCAGCTGTGGATCAACCTGCCGGCGCGCGACAAAATGACGGCGCCGCGCTACCAGGACATCGCGCCCGAGCGTATCCCCGAATTCGAGCCGCTGGCCGGCGCCAAGGTTCGCGTGCTGGCAGGCGAGTTCGCCAGCGTGAAGGGCCCGGTCGATGCCGCGGCGACCTCGCCGCTGTATCTCGATATCGCGCTACCGGCCGGAGCGAGCCTGAGCGTGCCCGTGCCCAGCGGACATACCGCATTCGCCTATGTGTTCGAAGGCAAGGCCGCGCTGGCCGGGCAGCCGGTCAGCACCGATGTGATGGCTCTGCTGTCGGAGGGCGACACCGTGGAGGTCGCAGCGCCCGAGTCGGCTGCACGCCTGATTCTGGTGGCGGGACGGCCGCTGCGCGAGCCGATCGTCCAGCACGGCCCGTTCGTGATGAACCATGCGCATGAGATCCACCAGGCGATTGCGGATTACCAGGCCGGCAAATTCGGGCCGCTGCAGGTTTGAAGGGCCGGGATTCGGGATTCGGGATTCGGAGCAATGCGCGGCGGGATCGAGCGCCGCGGCCAGCGTCCTTCAACGACCCAAGCATCGCACCGCCTCTACTTGCCTACCCTCGGCAATCCCGAATCCCGAATCCCGAATCCCGAAACCGCACCGCTACCGATTCGTCAGCTGAATCTCGATCCGCCGATTGCGCGCCAAGGCCTCTTCACTACCGCCCGGGTCCAGCGGGTGGTGTTCGCCGAAGCCGTTGGCGGCCAGGCGCTGCGGGGCGATGCCGGCATTGGTCAGGAACTTCACGATCGCGATCGCGCGTGCCGAGGACAGCTCCCAGTTCGACGGGAAGCGGCCGGTGCTGATCGGGCGGCGGTCGGTGTGGCCGTCGATGCGCAGTACCCAGTCGATGTCGGCGGGAATCTGTGCGGTGACTTCCTTCAGCGTTGCGGCCAGCCGCATCAGTTGATCGCTGCCGGCCAGATTGAGTTCGGCGGAGGCGCTTGGGAACAGCAGCTCCGAAGGCACCACGAAGCGGTCACCGACGATCTGGATATCGGCGCGATTACCGAGCGCAGCGCGCAGTTTGCCGAAGAACTCCGAGCGGTAGCGCGTCAGCTCGTTGACGCGGTCAGCCAAGGCCAGATTCAGGCGGGCACCGAGTTCGGCGATCTCGACGTCCTTCTGCTTGCCGGTGGTTTCCGCAGTCGCCAGCGCCGCTTCGATGCGCTCCATCTGCTCGCGCAGGGCAAGCAGCTGGCGGTTCAGCAGCTCGGCCTGCGCCGCAGCTTTGGCCGACAGATCGGTCTGCACCACCAGCCGCTCGGTATTCTGTTCCAGCTCGGCCAGTCGCGAGGCCAGCTCAGCCTCAAGTTGGCGTTTCAGCTCAGCGAGGGCGTTGACGTCGGCGGTCAGCTGCGCGCGCTGCTGTTCGCTGTCGGTCAGGGTGGTGCGTGTGCTGTCGAGGTCGAGCTGCAGCTGGGCGCGTGCGGACTCGCTGGTCGACAGACTGGCTGAAAGCTCACCGACTTCGGTCAGCGCCTGGGTTTTCGCACCGCGCTCCATCGACAGCGCGCTGGCGAGTTCTGCAAGTTCGCGGTTGAGCGCGTCGAGCGCGCGGTCGCGGCCCGACAGTGCGTCGGTCAGGGCGAACTGGCCAACGCTGAAAACAAGCAGTAGGAACACCAGCACCATCAGCAGGGCCGACAGCGCATCGACGAAGCCGGGCCAGAAGTCGACGCCGCGGCGGCGGCGCGCGGCAAGCGTACTCATGCGCCGCCTCGACGCGGCTCCGAGGCCGCCGCGATGGTGCGTCCTAGCAGACGGAACTCGGCGCGCAGGTCCTCGTTCAGGCCATTGTTCTGGCCCAGCGCTTTCAGCGCGCCGCGAAGTTCGGTCTGGGTCTCGGCCAGCCGCGCCAGATGGGTGCTGAGCTCGACCATCTGTTCATTGGCGCTGCGACGCTCGCGTTCGCTTTCGACGATGGCACGCTGCATCCGCTCCAGGCCATCGGCGGTCTGCTCCAGCAGCGCCTGCACATAGGCCGGCACGCTGGTGTCGCCTTCACCGCTGCCGATGCCACCGGCCGACAGCCGGGTCATGCCGGACAGCCATTCTTCGAGTTCGTTGTAGAAGCGGTTGGCGGCGCGGCCGGTCAGCAGGTCGGTCAGGCCGAGCACCAGCGAACCGGCGAGGCCGAACAGCGAGGTCGAGAAGCTGGTGGCCATGCCCGACAGCGGACGCTGCAGGCTGGTCTTCAGGGTCTCGAACATCGCCGCCGCATCACTGCCACCGGACAGCCCGCCGATGATCTCGCTGACCGAGCCAATGGTGATCAGCAGGCCCCAGAAGGTGCCGAGCAGGCCGAGGAAGATCAGCAGGCCGATCAGATAGCGCGATAGATCGCGCTGTTCCTCAAGGCGCAGATAGACGCTGTCGAGGATGGTGCGGGTGGAGGCGGTGGAGAAACTCTGCGGCTTGCGCTCGTTCTTGCCGAACATCTTCGCCATCGGCGCCAGCAGCACCGGCGTGCCCTGTGCGGCGCGGTCGGGGCCGGAGCGCCGCAGGCTCTCGATCCACTTCACCTCGCGCTGCAGGCGCAACACCTGGGCGAGGTTCACCGCCAGGCCGACCACGAACACCGCGACGATCACCCCGTTGAACACCGGCGTGGCGCCGAATGCCGCACTGAGAGGCTGCATCAGCCCGGCGGCCACCAGCGCCAGCAGGATCAGCACGCCGAGGATCCAGAGAAGGACACGGATCGGTTGGCTCATCAGGGTTCTCCAGTATTGGGATGGCGCGTGGCGCGGACGCGCAAGCATGCGGGTGCGGCCGGCGGGTTTGTTCCCTGCCAGCTGAACGGGTGGCACACGGTGTGCAGGCATCCCCGCATGCGGCCCGGCGGGCAATTCGCCGACCGGGCACACGGAAGTCCTTGCTAGACTTCGCGAAACTCACCCACCGGTGCAGCCGTCCACAGTGGCGTTGCACGCTTGCGGATCAATCCATGTCTTCGGCGCCTCAACTTCCATTCGACATCAGCCCGAATCCGGCGTCCTCGACGGCCGGGCGGGTTGCCGCGTGGGTGCAGGATTTTGGCCGTGTGCTGCTTGGAAACTGGGAACCCAAGCGCGCGCTCGACCTGCACGAGCAGCTGGACGAACTGGTACACGCGGCCGACAGTGAGGGCGACGCCGAGCTGTGTGAGCACGCGATCGCGCTGTCGGTCTACCTGTGTTCGTTCGCGGAAGAGGGGCGTCAGCCCGATGCGGGCCAGCGTCAGCGGCTACGCCGATTGTGCGAAGACCTCGCACCCGGCGTGCCGCTCGATCTGTTGCCCTTGACCGTTGAGCCTGCACCGGCCCTGTCCGAGGTATGCCCGATCCTGCTGCTGATCAGTCACGACGCGACGCTTGGCCCGCTGCTGGCGGAGCGTCTGCACGATTCCGGCATCGAGGTGCAGACCCGCGACAACGTCGAGCTGGCTCTTGAGTCGCCGGTCAGCGGCGCCGTCGATGCGGTGTTGATCGATGCCTCCGAGCTGCCCGAATACGCACGCCGCGCGCGCGCCTTCGGCCACACCTACCGCAGCGAGGATCGCCGAATCGCCTTGCTGGTGCTGACCCGCAACGCCGACCCGAACGAGCGCATGTTCGCCCTGCGCGCCGGCGCCGACGACGTGATTCGCCATGCCGACGGTGTGGAGGCGCTGGCCACGCGGGTCGCCGAGGCCCTGCAGCCGGGTCAGGCGCGGCCGTTCCGGGTGCTGATCGTCGATGACGACCGCAGTCAGATTCTGTTTTGCGAGGCCGTCCTGCGCAGCCAGAACGTACAGACGCGGGCCTGCATGGACCCGGATCTGGCGATCGAGGCGGTGCAGGAGTTCCAGCCCGAAGTGGTCCTGCTCGACCTGTACATGCCCGGCATCGACGGCATCGAAATCGCCTCGCGCATCCGCGCCCTGCCGGGCAGCGAGCTGCTGTCGATCGTGTTCCTGTCGGGTGATCACGAGCAGGACGTGCGTTTCGATGTGCTCGCCGCCGGCGGCGACGACTTCTTCACCAAGCCGATCCAGCCGCGTCATCTGGTAACCGGCGTCATCAGCCGCGCCCGCCGCGCGCGCGCGCTGGCCAGGCGCCTCGGCGTCGGCTGAAGTCCTTGCGGCACCCCACTTGCGCACCCTGTTGGCCGTGTAGACACGGCTGAAGCCGCCAATACCGCGCTTTTGCGAGCCTGTGGCTGCGCGCGCCACCGCGGCGCCTGCCTGAATCGAAACCCAATGAAATCCGAGTTCCGCAGCGTCCGGGACTTTCGGCCTATGTGTTTCCACTCTGGTGTGGTAGTTTACCAGCACACCACATCACGGAGACACCCATGAACAGCGCCCACCCGCCCAGCCCCCAGCGCTCGCTGCCGGTCACAGCCGAGGCCCTGCGTCATCCGGTCGCTTCGGACACTGAATCGCACGAGCGCTACCGCGCACGTGATTTCGGCATCGGCTACGGCACCAGCAGCGGATATGCGCAAACGCGCCGCTACGTGCCGAGCATGCGCTGCAGCCCGTTCAGCGTCCGCTAGAGCACCCCACCGCAGGCCAGGACGGCTTGCGGATCAACAGCCCCGGAGCTGTTGGTCTTTTCGGTCGAAGCCCATGGAGGGTGCGACGACCGCGGCCAAGGATGGCCAAGCGCAGCTGCTTCGAGGTGTTGCGATGTTGCCGTAGGGCATCGCAGCAACGCTTCGGAGCAGGGCTCCCACCCCAGCCAGCGCTCACGGCCGGACAGGCAGCTGTCCGGCCGTCATTGTTTGCAGCTACCATTCGATAATTCTCAAAATATGAAACATATGAACACCGACGCCGCCCTCGATTGCCTGCGCGCACTCAGCCAGGAGCACCGCCTCGCAGCCTTCCGCGCCCTGGTTCAGGCCGGGCCGGTCGGGCTGGGCGTGGGCGATCTGCGTGATCGACTCGGCATTCCCGGCCCGACCCTGAGCGCGCATCTGAACCAGCTGCGCGCGGCCGGCCTGGTGCGTGATCAGCGCGATGGCCGCCACATCCAACTTGGCGCCGACTTTGAACAGATGAACGCCCTGCTCGCCTACCTCACCGAAAACTGCTGCGCCGGCGCCGACTGCAGCCCCGTCGCGGCCAGCTGCCCACCCCGCACCGCCCCGGAAGCCTGAGCCATGACCGTCAAAGTTCTGTTCGTCTGTGTCGAAAACGCCAACCGCAGCCAGATGGCCGAGGCCTTTGCGCGCATTCACGGCGGTGAGCACATCGAGGCCTACAGCGCCGGCTCCAAGCCCTCTGGCGTCATCAACCCGAAGGCGGCACGGTTCATGGGCGAAGTGGGCTACGACCTGAGCGGCCACCGATCGAAATCACTGGAGGAGATCGACGGCATCGACTTCGATGCCGTGGTCACCATGGGCTGCGGCGATTCCTGCCCGTGGGTGCCGGCCAAGCGGCGCGAAGACTGGGCCCTGCAGGACCCCAAGCACATGGAAGATGACGCCTACCGCGCAGTGCGCGACGACATCTCGCAGCGGGTCAAAACCCTGCTGACCGAACTCGGCACACCCGCATGAGCACCGTCACCGCAGCGCGGCCCGGGCTCGATCTGTTCGGCCGCTATCTCAGCCTGTGGGTGGCGCTTTGCATCATTGTCGGCATCGGCCTCGGCGAGCTGATGCCCGGCGCGTTCACTGCGCTGGTGGCGATGGAGGTCGAGCACGTCAACCTGCCGGTGGCGGCGCTGATCTGGCTGATGATCATCCCGATGCTGCTGAAGATCGACTTCGCGCGGATGGGTGAAGTGGGCCGCCAGGCCCGTGGCATCGGCGTCACCCTGGCGGTGAACTGGTTGATCAAGCCCTTCACCATGGCGGCCCTGGGCTGGTTGTTCATCTACGGACTGTTTGCCGCCTGGCTGCCGGCCGACCAGCTCGACAGCTACGTCGCAGGTTTGATCCTGCTCGGCGCCGCACCCTGCACCGCGATGGTGTTCGTGTGGTCGAACCTGGTCGATGGCGAACCCAACTTCACCCTGAGCCAGGTCGCGCTCAATGATGCGGTGATGGTGGTGGCGTTCGCACCGATCGTCGCCCTGCTGCTCGGGGTCTCGGCGATCAGCGTGCCCTGGGCGACCTTGCTGCTCTCAGTCGGCCTGTACATCCTGATTCCGGTGCTGGTCGCGCAGATCTGGCGGCGCTGGCTGTTGGCCAGCGGCGGTGAAGCGCGTCTTGCCAGCACACTGGCCCGCTTGAACCCGCTGTCGATACTCGCCCTGCTCGCAACCCTGGTGCTGCTGTTCGGTTTCCAGGGCGGCCAGATCCTGGCCCAGCCCTTGATCATCGTGATGCTGGCGGTGCCGATCGTGCTGCAGGCCTATCTGATCGCCGCCATCGCCTTCGGCCTGAACCATCGGCTGAAGGTGCCCTACTGCGTGGCCGGGCCCTCGACCCTGATCGGCACCAGCAACTTTTTCGAGCTGGCGGTCGCAGTGGCGATCAGCCTGTTCGGCCTGCACTCGGGCGCGGCCTTGGCCACGGTAGTGGGCGTGCTGGTGGAAGTACCGGTGATGCTGTGGCTGGTAACGATGATCCGCCGCGGTGAGGGCTGGTACACCCGTAGCGTCGGCTGATCGAAAGCACCTGGGTGGTGCGAAACGCGCGCAGGTCATCCCCGAATCGGTGCGGCGCCCTCGGGGCCGCACCGGAATATGCAAATAAAGCAAAGGCTTGAGCCCGTGCTCCGGTTGGCACGATGATTGCTGCAACCGCAGCACACCCCCAACCCGCGGAGCGTTTCATGTCGTTCGAACAGGTACAGAAGCTGGCCCAGGACAACGAGATCGAGTGGATCGATCTGCGCTTCACCGACGTGCGTGGCGTTCAGCACCACGTCACCTTCCCGGTGCGCGTGCTCGAACCCGCCCTGTTCGAGGACGGCAAAATGTTCGACGGCAGCTCCATCCCGGGTTGGCGTGGCATCAACGAATCCGACATGGTCCTGCTGCCGGATCCGAGCACCGCCTACATCGATCCATTCACCGCGGACCCGACGATGGTGCTGATCTGCGACATCCTCGACCCCAAGACCATGCAGGGCTATACCCGCGACCCGCGCGGCGTGGCCAAGCGCGCCGAGGCCTATCTGAAGTCGACCGGCCTGGCCGACACCGCTTTCTTCGGCCCCGAGCCCGAGTTTTTCATCTTCGACTCCGTTCGCTACAAGAACGACATGAGCGGCGCGATGTTCGAGGTCGACTCCGAAGAAGCAGCCTGGAACAGCGGGCGCAAGTACGACGGCGGCAACTCTGGCCACCGCTCCGGCGTCAAGGGCGGCTACTTCCCCGTTTCGCCGGTCGATTCGCTGCAGGACATCCGCGCCGAAATGTGCCGCCTGCTGGAGCAGGTCGGGATTGAAGTCGAAGTGCATCACCACGAAGTCGCCGGCCCCGGCCAGTGCGAGATCGGCGCCAAGTTCAACACCCTGGTGAAGAAGGCCGACGAACTGACGATGCTGAAGTACATCGTCAAGAACGTTGCCCACCGCAACGGCAAGACCGCCACCTTCATGCCCAAGCCGATCGTCGGCGACAACGGCAGCGGCATGCACGTACACCAGTCGTTGGCCAAGGGCGGCGTCAACCTGTTCAGCGGCGACGGCTATGCCGGCCTGTCGCAGATGGCGCTGTGGTACATCGGCGGCGTGTTCAAGCACGCCCGCGCCATCAACGCCTTCGCCAACTCCACCACCAACAGCTACAAGCGTCTGGTGCCCGGCTACGAGGCTCCGGTGATGCTCGCCTATTCGGCCAGCAACCGCTCGGCCAGCTGCCGCATTCCCTTCGTCAGCAACCCGAAAGCGCGCCGCATCGAAATGCGCTTCCCGGATCCGATGAACTCCGGCTACCTGACCTTTGCTGCGCTGATGATGGCCGGCCTGGACGGCGTACTGAACAAGATCGACCCGGGCGAGCCCAGCGACAAGGACCTCTACGACCTGCCGCCCGAGGAAGAGAAGAACTTCCCCACCGTTTGCCACAGCCTCGACCAGGCGCTGGAAGCACTCGACAAGGACCGCGACTTCCTCAAGGCCGGTGGCGTGATGAGCGACGACTTCATCGACGGCTACATCGCCCTGAAAATGCAGGAAGTCACCAAGTTCCGCGCAGCCACCCACCCGCTGGAGTACCAGCTGTACTACAGCCTGTAAGCACATCCGACCCACACCCTCCCCAGGGTTCGATCGGTGAACAAGCGGGGCCTGCGCAAGCAGGCCCCGTTTCTTTTGGGTTCCAGCAGACGCAGGCACATACCTGCGCAACCCAGCCCTGCTCGCGTGGGTCGGATGAGCGCAGCGCATCCAACACCCAGCGACTCGGCCCCGGGTCGGTCGGACAAGCGCAGCGCATCCGACACCGAGCACCGCGGAGCCCGCAGATCCGGCGCCAGCAACGCCACAGACCAGCCTGTAACATCTAGCAGCAGCAGCACCGGGTCGAACCCCGTATGGTCGAACGAATGCGCCCCCTCTGGGGCACGTCGAAGCGGGGGAACTGCGGTGACTGTGTACGCAAGGGCCAGCCAAACCGAGTCAGGCGCTTGGCGCTTCCAAGCGCTGGTCGACCATCTCGATGGCGTTGCCTCCCGCGCCGGCACGTTCGGCGCCTGCTTCGGCGCGCAAGCGCTGGCAGAGCTTGCCGGGCGCTGGCACGACCTTGGCAAGTACGCGGGTGTTTTTCAGCGCTGCTCCTGGCGCATCACCTTGCAGAATCAAGCACGCCGCGCTGACACGGGCACCACAGGCCTGAGACATTGACCACACCTGCGTCTCAGGCAACTGCTCAAGCTCACCTCGCTCAGGAAAGAAGCGCTGTGGACCCATTTCACTACTGGGGCAAGGCAGATCCTCGATTGCCAGATTCGCACAACTGGCATCCCCTGCCGTACCACTCGCTCGACGTGGCGGCGATGGCTCGAACCTATCTCCAGGCGCACCCGCGCTTGCTCAGGTTGTTCGCAGACAGAATGCATCTCGCGCCCGATCTCACCCTGGATTGGCTGTGCTTCTGGCATGCGCTGCACGATCTCGGCAAGTTCGCGACCACCTTCCAGAACCTTCGCCCCGATCTGCTCAATCGTCTGCAGCAGCGCAGCGCCACGCTCGCGTACACCGTGCGTCACGACACCCTTGGTGACTTCCTCTGGAAGGATTCGCTGCTGGTTCGCCAGGACGCGCTCGGCCTAGGCGATGAGCGCAGCCTGTGGCGGCGGGCGTTCGCGCCCTGGGTGGCCGCAGTCACCGGCCACCACGGTCAGCCGCCGCAGGCGCGTACGATCCACCGCGATCAGCACTTCAAACTCGCCGACGAAGTCGCCGCTGCCGACTACATCAGGCAGGTGCGACAACTACTGCTGCCAGATGATCGGCTGGCGCGGGTTCTCGCACTTGGCCCCGAGGCGCTTGAAGACACGGGGCGGGAGCTGTCGTGGTGGCTGGCCGGCCTTGCCGTGCTGTCTGATTGGCTGGGCTCAAACACTGCGCACTTCACCTACCACGCTGAGCCGATGCCCATGTCGGGCTACTGGACGCGGGCGCAGACAATCGCCCAGACGGCGTTGGAGCGATCCGGGCTGCAGCCATGCCCAAGCGCGTCGCCGCACTCGCTGGCTGAGCTTTTCGACTGGCCCCGAGCCGGCACTGACGTGCTTCAGCCCACGCCGCTGCAGGCCTGGGCAGAACGGGTGGAGATGCTTGAGGGCCCGCAGCTCTACCTATTGGAAGACGTAACGGGCGCAGGCAAGACCGAGGCGGCGCTGGTATTGGCGCACCGCCTGATGTCAGTCGGGCAGGCGGATGGGGTGTTCATGGGGCTGCCCACCATGGCGACCACCAATGCGATGTACCGCCGAATCCAGCAGATCAGTCCGCGCCTGTTCAAGCCCGGTAGCCGACCCAGCCTGACGCTTGCGCATGGGCAGCGTGATCTGGTGGAGGCCTACACCACCAGCATCCTCGCCGGTGGCGTGGTTGAAGCCGACGGGCTGGAGGAAGCAGACACCGCCAGTGCCCGCTGTGCGGCGTGGCTGGCTGACAGCAACAAGAAGTCGCTGCTGGCCCAGGTGGGTGTGGGCACCATCGATCAGGCGCTGCTGGCGGTGCTGCATGCAAAGCACCAGTCGTTGCGGCTGCTCGGACTGTTCCGAAAGGTACTGATCGTTGATGAGGTACATGCCTGCGACCCCTACATGCAGCGCCTGCTGGAGTGCCTGCTTGAATTCCATGCAGCGGCAGGCGGCAGCGCGATCCTGCTCTCTGCTACGCTGCCCCGCCACATGCGGCAGGCCCTGGTGCGCGCGTATGAACGCGGCCTTGGGCTCAAGGCCGTGCCGCTGCAGGCGGCGGACTACCCGCTGGCTACCCGAGCGGGTTCAACCATTCCGCTGGAGGTGCACGTAGACACCCGGCCCAGCGTGCGTCGGCGCGTCGAGATCGACTACCTCGACGACTGCGCTGCCGTGGACGCCGAGATACGTGCGGCGCTGCAGGCGGGGCGTTGCGTATGCTGGATCCGTAACACCGTTCGTGAGGCTATC
The DNA here is from genome assembly GCF_044377145.1 of Aquimonas sp. Taxonomy (NCBI): domain Bacteria; kingdom Pseudomonadati; phylum Pseudomonadota; class Gammaproteobacteria; order Lysobacterales; family Lysobacteraceae; genus Aquimonas; species Aquimonas sp. Next base: position 58,965 of record NZ_JBILJQ010000005.1, on the reverse strand, counting down.
GATGCCTGGCGGCGCTTCTCAAGCGAGCTAACAAGCGATCGGCTGAGCCTGTTCCACGCGCGTTTCACCCTCGGCGACCGCTTGCGCATCGAGGAAGAGATCCTTGAAGGCTTCGGGCCAGACAGCACAGCCGATCAGCGTCGCGGGCGGTTGGTCATCGGCACCCAGGTGATCGAGCAATCGCTGGATGTCTGCTTCGACCTGCTGATCGGTGATCTCGCACCGATCGATCGTCTGGTTCAGCGCGCTGGCCGCCTGCAGCGACACCGGCGCGATGCCAAGGGCGATCGTATTGACGGGCCTGATCAGCGCGGCGGTGCACGCATGATCGTGTACGGGCCCCGCTGGACCGAGAACCCCGATGCCACGTGGCACAGCGCCTTCTCGCGAGGCTCGTCCTTCGTCTACGCCAACACCGGGCAAATCTGGCTGAGCGCGCGCCTGTTGCAGCGTGGCGCTTTCTGCATGCCCGAGGATGCCCGCGACCTGATCGAAGGCGTGTTTGGCGAAGCCGCGCAGGACGATATCCCTGCAGGGCTGCGCGCCATAAGCGATCAGCAAGAGGGCAGGGACTGGGCCGACACCAACCACGCGCACAGCCGGCAGCTCAAGCGCGCCCAGGGCTATAGCTGCGGCGACTTTGGCGACTGGTGGTCGGATGACTTCGGCCCCAGCGTTGAGGCCCTGGACGAGTGGAGCGCGGGTGCAGAGACGCGCTTGGGGGAGCCGAGCTGCACGTTGAGATTCGCCCGATGGGAAGGCGCCAACTTGCAGCCAGCTCACTCGCAGACCTACCACGCTTGGGAGGCCAGCAGCCTTCGGTTGCCGGCCCGGATGGTCGGTGAACTCGTTCTGTCCACAGCAGACCGTGCGGCAGTGGAAAGGACGTGTCTCGAGCTGCCGGACAAAGGCAAGTGGTCGATGTTGGTGCCCTTGATCCCCGACACACATGGCTGGGTGTTCCAATCCAAAGACAGTGCGGGGCGAAAGACGCGCTGGCGGTATAGCTCGACTGCGGGACTCACAGTTGACTGATTCAGCATTCTCAGGAATTGAGATTACGTCGCCCTACAAGGGCAACTCGCAACAGGGGGATCTGCATGAACCTGCTCACCGACCGCTGGATTCCAGTGCGCGACTCTCGCAACCAGTCGCGGCTGATCGCGCCCCATGAACTGACGGCAGACATCGATACCAGTCCGGTTCTGCGTCTCGACGCGCCGCGCCCGGACTTCAACGGCGCACTCGCACAGTTCCTGATTGGTCTGGTGCAAACGGCCTGGGTGTTCGCGGGCAAGCGTTGGAACCGCGAGCTGATGCTGCTGAAGCCGCCCAGCCCCGACGAACTTGAGCAAGCCTTCGCGCCCTTCATCCACGCCTTCGAGCTGGACGGTGAAGGCCCGCGCTTTATGCAGGATTTGACGCTCTGCGCCGCCGACAAACCCGCCGAAAACGGAATCGCTGCGCTGTTGATCGAATCGCCGGGCGAGCAGGCCATCGAGCGCAACCGGGATCATTTCGTCAAGCGCGGCCAAGGTTCGGCCATGTGCACGCATTGCGCCGCCATGGCCTTGTTCACCCTGATGACAAACGCCCCTGCCGGCGGGTCGGGGCATCGCACCTCGTTGCGCGGGGGCGGGCCGCTGACTACCTTGCTGATTCACGATCCTGAGGCCGAGGGCGCCGCAGCACCAGCGCTCTGGCGAGATATTGCGGCCAATGTGCGTGAGACATCGCGCTTTCTGGTCGACGCCAACCCCGAACGGGCGGAGTTCAAGCATGTCTTTCCATGGCTCGACGGCATCCAGCATCTACAACCTGGCAAAAAAACTCAGCCACTGGATGCCCATCCTGCCCAGATGTACTGGGCCATGCCGCGTCGCATCCGGCTGGTCTTCAACGATGCCGCGCCCCGCCCATGTGGACTCTGCGGCGCGACAGACCGGATGATCGTCGAGCGCTACCACACCAAGAACTACGGCATGAACTACGAGGGCCCCTGGCGGCATCCCTTGTCACCCTACTACCGCACCAAGCCAACCGAACCGGCCCTGCCGATGCACCCGCAGCAGGGTGGTCTGGGTTATCGGCACTGGCTGGGCTGGGTGTTGGGTTTGGAGCAGAAGGGCAAATCCGTGGAGCCCGCAGCGGTAGTGCGCGATCTGTTGACCGAGCAGCCCTCCGCGCAGTTCCGGCTGTGGGCGTTCGGCTACGACATGGACAAAATGAAAGCGCGCTGCTGGTACGAATCACGCTTTCCGCTGTTTGATTTCCCGCCGGGGGATGAAGCCGCCGAGTCGCTGCGCGGCCTGGTGGATCGCCTGCTGGAAACGGCCGAACTCGGCGCGGCGCTTCTTCGATGGGCGGTGCGCGATGCCTGGCTGGGCGATGCCGATGCACGTGGCGATTTGAGTTTTGTTGAGGCCGGATTCTGGAGCGCGAGTGAGCCTGGATTTTTCGTTCGTGTGGGTCAGGCCAGTGCGCTGGTCAAACAACACGGTCGTGAGGCGTTCGAACAAAGCCTGGACTTGCGAGCAGGCTGGCTGGCCGCCGTACAACGCCAGGTGCTGGCCCTGTTCGACCTGCATGCGGTGGCCGGAGGTGTTGAGGTATCGCGGCCGGACCGGTTGGCGGCAGCCCACCGCGTGCTGTGCTCGCAGCTGCGTGGCGACAAATTGCGTGCGGCCGCCGGGCTTCCGGTCGAGAGGGCCCCCGCCAAAGGGCGCGGCAAGAAGTCTTCCACTGCAACGAAGGGGTAATCCATGAACCGAGCATTCGAGCGTGGCAGCGAAACGCGTGAGGCGTTGCGCAAATGGTGGCTGGGGCTTGCGGATGACCGTGGCACTCGCGCGGAGCTGCGTCGCTGCGGCACTACTCTGCAGGTGACCCAGGTGCCGGGCTTCCATCAGCTGCGCGCCCAACTGCTGCAGGCGGGGCTGTCAACCACGCAGGCGAATACGAACGGGCTCGTCGTGGTGGCGGGCGTGCTCAGTAGCATCAAGGAGAGCGGCGACAAGTCACCGCCGCTCGCCTTCTCCGAGGGTGAGAGCGTGGCGGTTTCGCCGCTGCGCTTTCGCCAGCTGCTGGAGGCGCGCGAGGCGGATGAGTTGTTGTTGCGCCTGCGCCGTGTGCTGCCGCTCGCAAGCGGCATCGATGCCATGCAGCTCGCGTTCGATGCTTTCCACTGGAATGACGAGACCCGCAAGCAGTGGGTCTACGCCTATCGCTGGCCGTCCAAGTCGCAAGCCTGAGTCATGCCCAAATCCCTGTCGAGGAGATCAACCATGAGCCGTTTCATCCAGTTGCATGCCCTGACCAGTTACCCGCCGTCGAACCTCAACCGCGATGATCTCGGTCGCCCCAAGAGCGCCATCGTGGGCGGCAGCCAGCGGCTGCGCGTGTCTTCCCAAGCCTTGAAACGTGCTTGGCGAACGTCCGAGAGCTTTCGAGCCGCGCTCGATGGCAACCTCGGCACGCGCACCAAAGAGATGGGCGTCGAAGTCTTCAAGCAACTGGTTGCAGCGGGTGTGGCTGAAAAGCAGGCGCGTGTTTGGGCCCGCGCAATCGCCGGCTGCTTCGGAAAGTCCGAGGCTGAGAAAAAGCCCGAGTCGGACAAGAAAAGCGAAGGTGAGAACAAAGCCGAGAACTTCGACGACCTGTACATCGCGCAACTCGCGCATTTCGGGCCGGAAGAGATCCACGCCATCCATGCGCTTGTGGCCACGTTGAGCGCTGAGCAGCGCGCGCCGCAAGACGATGAACTCAAACTCCTGCGCGAGCCCAAGGCTGCCGTCGATATCGCTTTGTTTGGCCGCATGCTGGCTTCCAGCCCGGCCTTCAATGTAGACGCCGCGGCCCAGGTGGCGCATGCAATCACCGTCCACAAGGCGACCGTTGAGGACGACTATTTCACCGCGGTCGATGATCTGAACCGCGGCGATGAGGACCGTGGTGCAGGGCACATCGGCGAGACCGGCTTCGGCTCCGGCATCTACTACCTGTACGTCTGCATCGATCTTGAGTTGCTCGACAGCAACCTGGGTGGGGATGTTGCGCTGCGTAACCGTGCGCTGGCCGCGCTGGTGCAGGCGATTGCCCAGGTTGCGCCCACCGGCAAACAGAACAGCTTCGCCTCGCGTGCGCATGCATCCTGCGTGCTCGGCGAGCGTGGCGGCCAGCAGCCGCGATCATTGCACCTTGCCTACCTGCGCCCTGATCCGAAGCGCGTGGGCGACGACGACATGGCGGCCGCTGCCATTCGCGCATTGCGCGACAAGCGCGACAGCTTGGAGCAGATGTATGGCCCGTCCTGCAATGACTGGCGTGCTGCGGTTGAGGGCGAGTATCGCGAGTTGCTGGGCGAACACGCAGGATCCTTGGCCGAGCTGGTCGCCTTCCTGCAGGCGGATTGAGCCGCCATGGACTTTCTTCTGTTTCGACCCTATGCGCCGCTGGCCAGTTGGGGCGAGGTGGCGGTGGGCGAGGATCGGCCCAGCCATGAGTATCCAGGCCGTTCGGCGGTGCTGGGCCTGGTGGCAGCGGCGCTCGGCATTCGACGCGATGAGCAGGCGCGGCTGGATGCGCTGTCGGCAAGCCTGGGCCTTGCAGTGGCGGTGTACTCCAGCGGCCACCTGCTGCGCGACTACCATACTGCCCAGGTGCCCTCGGCCAGCCAGATGAAAAAGCGCCCACATCGGACCCGCGCCGATGAGCTGGCCCTGCCGCGTGCTGAGCTGAACACGATTCTCTCCAAGCGCGACTACCGTCAGGACGCGCTGTCGGTGGTGATGCTGTGGTCGCGTGGTAATGCAGCAGACGTATCGCTGGCTGAAGTCCGACAGGCGCTGCTGACGCCGCGGTTCGTGCTGTATCTCGGCCGCAAGAGCTGCCCGCCGGCCGTGCCGCTGCGGCCTCAGGTCGTCGCCGCTGACACCCTTCTGGAGGCGCTTTCGCAGGCAGACTTTCCGCCAATCTACGGCCTTCGAGGCGCCGACCAACTGCAGCGGGTCGCCTTCGACGAAGACCTGCCGGTGCCACTGGGTCAGGCTGACGCCACGGTGTTCTCGGTCACTCGACGCGACCAGCCCGGCTCGCGCCAACGCTGGCAGTTCAGCGACCGAACTGAGCGCGTCGCTTTGCTGGGTATGCCCGTACCGGTTGAATCGGGAGTACAGCCATGAGCTACTTCAGCCGCATCCAGCTCGATACCGCGCACCCGCAGGCGCGACAGGCCTTGCTTCAGGCTGGCGTAGGGCATGCCTACCGCGAGCACCAATGGCTTTGGCAATTCTTCGCCACCGAGCACCAAGCACCGCGGGACTTTCTGTTTCGCCGCATCGAGCCGCGTGATGATCAGCCTGGCGTGGTCTACACCGTGTCTGCGCGCGCGCCACTGGCGCCGCACCCCGCGTGGCGGGTCGATTCACGCGAATACCAACCGGCACTTGCACAGGGCGAGCGCCTGCGTTTTGAGTTGAGGGCCAACCCGGTGCGCAGTATTCGTCCTGAAGGGGCCGACCCAAAGCGGCGCTCCAAGCGGCACGACGTGGTGATGCACGCCAAGAAGCATCTGATCGCAGCGCACTCTGCGGGCACATGGTCAAAGCTGGGCGATGCCGAGCGCCCGGCCTTGTACCCGCTGGTGCATGAGGCCGTGGCCGACTGGCTGCTGGGCAATGCCGATCGGCCGGGCGTGGCAGCGCGGCATGGCTTCATCCTCGATGCGCCCAGTTTGCAGGTGGACTCCTACCTCCAGCATCGATTCCCCCGGGGCAACAAGGCGCCCATCAGCCTCAGCACGGTGGACATCAGCGGCGTGCTCGAAGTGCGCGATCCCTTGGCGTTCTCCAATGCCTTGCTGCGCGGGATCGGCCATGCCAAAGCCTTCGGATGTGGCTTGCTGCTGGCTCGGCGAGCGGATTAAAGTGCACACACCTGTGGGCACTTTGCGAGCGAGCCATGCACACCTTCACCATTCGCGATCTGCGCGACCGTACCGCCGAGATCGTGCGAGAGGCAGAGGCTGGACATCTTTCAGTCGTGACCAAACACGGCCAGCCCGTGTTTGTTGCCGTGCCCTTCGACGAGGCCCTGCTGCGGGAGGGTGTGTTGGTCAGCCTTGCCACGCACCTGTTCAAGGCGGCAGAGCTATCGCTCAGCCGAGCGGCACGCTTGGCGGGCATGAGCATCTTGGAGTTCATGGACACGTTGGCCCGGGCGGGCATTGCAGTCGCCAGGCCGGAGCCGGGCGAGCTGGAGCAGGAGCTGCAGGCCCTTGGTGACTGAGCTGCTGGCGGTGGATGCGGGACCGATGATTGCGCTGGCACGCATCGAAGGTCTGGAGCTTCTGCCGCGCTTGTTCTCGCAAGCGCAGGTCACTGAGCAGGTCGTGCAGGAATGTCTGGCCCCGCCAGAGCGCAGTGAGGCGAAATCGATTCGCGCCGCGCTCGCTGCCGGTTGGATTGCGCAATGCGGGGCGCCTGACTACGCCATGCAACATCAGGGGCTGGGTTCCGGTGAAGCCAGCACCTTGGCATTGGCGGCGCAACGACGATGCATCGTATTGGTCGATGACCGCCTGGCGCGTCGGGTCGCCACAGAGCTCGGCCTGCAGTTGGTCGGATGCCTGGGCGTGTTGATCGCGGCGAAGCGCCGTGGTCTGCTGATGAACATTCGCCCCAAGCTCGATCAGCTGGCCGCATCGGGGTACTTTCTTTCCGGTGCACTCCAACGCGAAGCGCTTCGTCTGGCCGGAGAGCAGGACCCATGAGCCACGTGTTGCCACCCCTGAAACCCATCCCGATCAAAGAGCGGCTGTCGATTCTGTTCGTCAGCAAGGGTCAGCTCGATGTGCTCGATGGCGCTTTCGTATTGGTCGACAAAACCGGTGTGCGCAAACACATTCCGATCGGTGGGGTGGCGTGCCTGATGCTGGAAGTAGGCACCCGGATTTCACACGCCGCCGTGCGCCTTGCCGCCCAGGTCGGCACCTTGCTGGTATGGGTCGGCGAAGCGGGCGTGCGCTTCTACTCGGCGGGCCAACCCGGCGGCGCACGGTCCGATCGTTTGCTGTACCAAGCAGCCTTGGCCTTGGACGAAACCGCTCGCCTGAAAGTTGTAAGGGCGATGTACAAACGCCGCTTTGGCGACGAGCCGCCGCAACGCCGCAGCGTCGACCAGCTGCGTGGCATCGAGGGTGCTCGTGTACGCGAAACCTACAAACTGCTTGCGCGCAAGTTTGGCGTTGAATGGAAGCGACGCGACTACGATGTCGAAACCTGGAACGCGGGCGACCTGCCCAATCGCTGCCTGTCGGCCGCCACATCCTGCCTCTACGGCATCACCGAGGCCGCAGTGCTGGCCGCCGGCTACGCGCCCGCGGTGGGGTTCATCCACACCGGCAAGCCCTTGTCCTTCGTCTACGACGTGGCCGACATCTACAAGTTTGAAACCGTGGTGCCGGTTGCCTTTGCTGTCGCCGCGCGCCAGCCGGAAAACCCCGAACAAATGGTGCGTCTGCAGTGTCGCGATGCGTTCCGCAAAACGCGCCTGCTGGAGCGGATCATCCCGGACATTGAAGAGATTCTCGCGGCGGGCGAGTTGACACCACCGCAGCCGCACGAGGACCAGATCGAACCCGCCATCCCCAATCCGGAGTCGATCGGCGACCCCGGGCACAGGGCCTGAGCATGGTTGTGATCGTGCTGGAGAACGCACCCCCTCGTCTGCGCGGCAGGCTGGCCATCTGGCTGCTCGAAGTTCGGGCTGGCGTGTATGTGGGTGACTACAACCGCAAAGTGCGCGAATACCTCTGGCAGCAGGTGGTGGAAGGCATCGAGCAGGGCAACGCCGTGCTGATGTGGCGCGACCTCGGGCAGGAGGCCGGCTTCCAGTTCGAAACGATCGGCGAGAACCGGCGCATTCCGTCTGAAATGGATGGCGTACGTCTGGTCGACTTCCTCCCCGAACAGGCCGCACCCGCGGGACCGTGAACGCGTGCTCTTTGACAGCCTGACATTGAGCGCGATCGCGCTGAGTGACAGCTCGTTCAGCTTGGTAGAATTCTCCAGCTGTCGAAAGCGTTGGTAGATCAACTGGTTGCAAGAAGACCGTTCCCCGCATGCGCGGGGATGCACCGCCTTTGCCCGCATGATCGTCTGCGACATCTGCCCGTTCCCCGCATGCGCGGGGATGCACCGACCACTGACAGCGACGAATCCGTGCTGGCCTACCGTTCCCCGCATGCGCGGGGATGCACCGCTGATTGCGGCCGTCAACGCAGCCGAGTCCGACCGTTCCCCGCATGCGCGGGGATGCACCGTAGCCCCAGCATCTCGCCCGCGCCCTTCTTGCCCGTTCCCCGCATGCGCGGGGATGCACCGCCAGTGCACCGCGGCCCAGTGTTTCCGGTGTCCCGTTCCCCGCATGCGCGGGGATGCACCGCCGGTCCAGTACCCGGTGCCGAGGTCGCGGTTCCGTTCCCCGCATGCGCGGGGATGCACCGGCAGCGTTCTTACGGCGCTGTTCGTTGGTGATCCGTTCCCCGCATGCGCGGGGATGCACCGGCTCCGATGAAGACGCGCCCGCTGGTCACAGACCGTTCCCCGCATGCGCGGGGATGCACCGGAATCGGGGTCGCCGAGCTTGTCGACCAACTGCCGTTCCCCGCATGCGCGGGGATGCACCGTCTCCCCCTGCTTCGATGATTTGTCAGCGCTTCCCGTTCCCCGCATGCGCGGGGATGCACCGGATGCGGCGGGCACAGGAGTTGTGGCCGCTCCCCGTTCCCCGCATGCGCGGGGATGCACCGCATGAATTCCAGATTGAGGCGTTCTGCGAGGGCCCGTTCCCCGCATGCGCGGGGATGCACCGTCGTTTGTGTTCCTGGTTGCCGGCGCGCTGGTCCGTTCCCCGCATGCGCGGGGATGCACCGTCTTCCAGTGTGAGGTAGTTTCTATCATCGACCCGTTCCCCGCATGCGCGGGGATGCACCGGTTGCGTTGGTGCGGTAGGCTTCGATTGCCATCCGTTCCCCGCATGCGCGGGGATGCACCGGCCCGAGACGCCATCGCCAAGACCAAGAGGGGCCGTTCCCCGCATGCGCGGGGATGCACCGGCGCAAGGCAGCTGCCGCCCGCCGCTGCCAGTCCGTTCCCCGCATGCGCGGGGATGCACCGTTAGCGGTTCCTAGTTGGGTCACTCTAGCGGGCCGTTCCCCGCATGCGCGGGGATGCACCGAAAGCAAGGGCGTTGTTGATGTGGGGATCACCCCGTTCCCCGCATGCGCGGGGATGCACCGCTTTGCGATCCGTCGGCGATGGCGCAAGCGTCCCGTTCCCCGCATGCGCGGGGATGCACCGATTGTGTAAAGGCAGCTAATCACATGGATGCACCGTTCCCCGCATGCGCGGGGATGCACCGTCGCGACTATGAACAACACAACGGAGACACCACCGTTCCCCGCATGCGCGGGGATGCACCGAGGACGGTGCAAGAGCCATACGGACGAAATTCCCGTTCCCCGCATGCGCGGGGATGCACCGCTCCAGCAGATCAGACAACTGACTGAGTCAAACCGTTCCCCGCATGCGCGGGGATGCACCGGGGGCGACATTCATTGCCGCGCTGGCGCTGACCCGTTCCCCGCATGCGCGGGGATGCACCGGATGCGGTCAATGCGTTGATCAGGGGCGAGGGCCGTTCCCCGCATGCGCGGGGATGCACCGGGACTGGAGCCGTTGGCAAGACTTGGCAAACACCGTTCCCCGCATGCGCGGGGATGCACCGGCGAACATGGCCGCAGAGGAGGGCCGACTGTTCCCGTTCCCCGCATGCGCGGGGATGCACCGGACCTGATGAACGCGGACCGACCCGTCTCCTTCCGTTCCCCGCATGCGCGGGGATGCACCGTACAAGAAGCTCGCGACGATCGCCGTCATTTCCCGTTCCCCGCATGCGCGGGGATGCACCGGCGAGTTCGTCGAGGCCGAGCAGCAGCAGGAACCGTTCCCCGCATGCGCGGGGATGCACCGTCATCCCGATCCGGCCGATCAATCAGGCATCGCCGTTCCCCGCATGCGCGGGGATGCACCGCGCTAGGGACAGGGGTAGCGGACTGTTCGATCCCGTTCCCCGCATGCGCGGGGATGCACCGGCGGTCGCGATTGTGGAGAGCTACATCGTGATCCGTTCCCCGCATGCGCGGGGATGCACCGCTCACCGCCGCTGCAATGACCGCCGTCGACCGCCGTTCCCCGCATGCGCGGGGATGCACCGGTAGCCGATCAGGGTCGGGTGACCTTGGGCGGCCGTTCCCCGCATGCGCGGGGATGCACCGTTCTGCGGCTTGGCGGATTGCTTCGGTCGTGGCCGTTCCCCGCATGCGCGGGGATGCACCGCCGGCAGCTACCAGAAGCGCCGGCATCAGGGTCCGTTCCCCGCATGCGCGGGGATGCACCGCCTACCTGACCAACGGCCACTACGGAGTCGTGCCGTTCCCCGCATGCGCGGGGATGCACCGTTGACGAAGCCGTGCAAGTGACGCTGTGCGTCCCGTTCCCCGCATGCGCGGGGATGCACCGTTGATCCTGTGCAGCCCGATGCGCTCGTGAACCCGTTCCCCGCATGCGCGGGGATGCACCGACTGGCTGCGCGTACAGGCATCCCGAGGCGACCCGTTCCCCGCATGCGCGGGGATGCACCGATACGCGCCAGGCCGCCACGTGCGCAGGTAGACCGTTCCCCGCATGCGCGGGGATGCACCGGCAACCGGCACACGGAGCGCGGCAAGCTGCTGCCGTTCCCCGCATGCGCGGGGATGCACCGTACGCCTTCCGCTCCAGCTTCATCAAGGGTGACCGTTCCCCGCATGCGCGGGGATGCACCGTCTACAAACTCGAAACAAACTGAAGTTACTGCCCGTTCCCCGCATGCGCGGGGATGCACCGGCTTGTCCTTCATGGGCAAGCGCTGGGACTACCCGTTCCCCGCATGCGCGGGGATGCACCGTCGTCCATGTTCGTCTCCTGTGTGGTTCCGCGCCGTTCCCCGCATGCGCGGGGATGCACCGACGCTTGGTGTGCCAAATCGCTTCCACGCACCCCGTTCCCCGCATGCGCGGGGATGCACCGGGTTGTATGGATGGGGTGCTGTCTTGGGAGTGCCGTTCCCCGCATGCGCGGGGATGCACCGTCCGACTGCGTGGCGACGGGATCGTCGACCCCCCGTTCCCCGCATGCGCGGGGATGCACCGTATTCCGAAATCAACGTCGCGCGCCGGTTCGCCCGTTCCCCGCATGCGCGGGGATGCACCGCACACGACCGCGAGCTGAGGCGCCAGGTCGGACCGTTCCCCGCATGCGCGGGGATGCACCGCCTTCGTAGCAGCTGGCGTTGTCGGTTCCCTTCCGTTCCCCGCATGCGCGGGGATGCACCGATCGCCACGCAGTGATTGTCAGGAATCACAGCCCGTTCCCCGCATGCGCGGGGATGCACGGTATTGCGTGTCCGTGGGCGCGAAGTTGTTCGCCCGTTCCCCGAATGCGCGGGGATGTACCGTACGCCTTCGCCAGCGTGTACTCCCACTGCTGCCGTTCCCCGCATGCGCGGGGATGCACCGATCACCAAGATCGAGGCGCTGCTGGCCGACATCCGCTCCCCGCATGCGCGGGGAAGCACCTATCGCTGGAGTGACGCCGGCGGGCACCTGGTTCCGTTCCCCGCACTCGCGCAATCCTTGATCGGCCACCGGCACCTGCGGGCGATCAAGCTCTCCGCGAACCACGCTGTCATTCCAGTCGACCAAAACCCTGGGTTATCTTCCGGGCTCGCCGTGGCGCGGGCATCGAACCGTCGGGCTCATACCCCGAAACCGTTCTTGGACGTCAGGACCTGGACGCGTCACGGCGTTCTCTCAATGGAATCGAGTGTGTCTGCGGTGCGAGGCTCTTCCGCATGCGGGGCACCTTGAACAGCAACGCTCGGCGCTGTCGTCGAATGCGCGCCGATGCCTGCATGCCGATGCGCGCATCCGGCCGACGCGCATGCCGGCGGAGCAGGGGGCGGAGGCAGCTCTCGATCTCGGCGGCGCCTGGAGCGAGTAGGCGGCGGATGCGCTGCGCTTATCGCACCCTACAACGGCGGCGCCTGGGGTGCGTGCGATGGCGCAACAGGCTTGCTGGGCGGCGCCGAGGGACGGCCAGGGCCACGCTAGCCGAAACTCAGCCTGGCGCACAGTTCTGCACCCGCGTGCCCGCGCAGTGCCCCAACCCGTCCTTGATCTGCAATACTCCGCCGCTTACTCATCTGTTGCCCTCGACAAGGCGCCGCCTGCAAGCATTCGCGGTGCTTCGGGTGTGCGGGGGTCTTCATTCGCGCGGTGGTGCTTCGCTGGCCGCGCTCGGGTTCGAGGTCAGAGATCGCTGATGGCAAAGCCGACGGCACAAGCGGGCGCACAGATTGCGGCCAATATGGAGGCGCGCTTCGCCGCGCTGGCGCCGGCGGAGAAGGCCTTGGTCGAACTGCTGGCGCTGACCGATTCGCCGGTGTCGCGGGTGCCGCTGCAGAAGGCTTTGGGCATCTGCGGGCTGGACCCGTTCTGGGTGTCGCCGAACCCGGGCGAAGTCACGCGCCGGGTCGGCCAGCTGACCGCCTTCGTCAACTTCCGCAGTGCCGATCATCTGGCGCCCCTGCACCCGATCAAGCTGCGGGTGATGGCGGCGCGCAGCCTGCTGGAGAGTGGGCGTGCCAAGAAGGTGGCGCAGGCGCTGATGGGGCCGCAGCGCAGGGCGCTGGCCGAGGTTGAATCGCAGTACCACTCGGATCTGCGCGAGCGTCTTCGCATCGCCGCGGCGCTGGGTGGCGCGAGTGGCGAGGGCTTCGGTCTGGGCGCGTTCTACACCAGTGACGACAGCGCCCTGCAGACGGTGCTGCGCCCGCTGGCGCTGTTGGCGATCGAGCTGGGCGCGGAAATCTGCAGCGGCATGTCGGCGACCTTTGCCGGGCCGGTGTTGTCATCGGTGATGCTCGCGGAGCTGGCGCACCCCGCCTCCGCCAAGCAAGGCAGCTATGCGTCGGCGATGCAACAGTACGCCGACCGCCCGGAGCTGCGCATGCAGCTGCTGCCGGTGATGGTTGAGCACGCCCTGCTGCGCGGCGAGCTGCCGCGCCTGCTTGAGTTGGGCGTGGATTTCACCATCGTTGCCCCCGCGCTGCGCGCCTGCGAGCAGCTGCTGCAGGGGGCCGCACCGACCGATGCACTGCCCGGTTTCGAGGCTTCGCTGGCGACGATGCGCAAGGCCAATGGCCCTCGCTATCGGCCGACCGGCCTGCTTGGTCTGATGCATCTGGCTTGTCTCAGCGTGGCCACAGCCCCCCGCGACCTGAAGCGCCGCGAGCAGCTGGCGCGCGGCGTCATCGAGCTGCATCCGGTGGATGGCGGCAATGCACAGCTGGCCTGGCAGCAGTTCACTCAGGCGCACCAGGAAGGTCGCGTGCTGAACGGTTTTCGCCTGCCGACCGATCCGCGTCCGCTGGAGGTCTGGTGGGTGGGGGTGCTGCATCGCTGGTCGGGCCTGGCGCCGAACAAGACCCTGCAAGCGGCCCTGCACACCGCGCGCGCGCAGGCCACGGCGTTTGGCTGGCGCTGGCTGCAGGCGCAGATCGACTGCCAGCTGGATGCGCCGGACGTTCAGGTGCAGCCCGATCTGTTGGGCTGGATCGAAGCGGCGCCGCCCTGGCAGTCCGCGCTCAATGCGCTGGGCCAGGCGCTGGCGACACAGCCGCTGAAGAACAGCGATGACGCCGAGCCGTCGAACTACTCCCAGCTCACGGTGCAGGTGGCGGTGCACCAAGGCGAGCAGTCCGCCCTGCAGCTGAATCTGGTGGAGCATCGTCCAAACGCGAAAGGTGGCTGGTCGTCGGGGCGCGAGGTGCGCAGCATCCAGGGCGTGGCCAATCTGCAGGAGCGCCTGCCGCCCGGCGATGACCCTGATCGCCGCCTGGTGTCGGCGATGATGGCCGATGCCGCGCGCCGAGACTTCTACGGCGAGTTTGCGGCGCAGTCGCGCACCGTCAATGCCTTGATCGGCCACCCGCGCGTGTTCGACATGAAGGATCAGCCGCTGCAGGTGCGCGAGCTGGAGCCGCGGCTGCAAACGCGACGCCTGCCGGATGGGCGCATCGAGCTGAAGCTCGACCCGGCCCTGACCAGCGGCGCCGAGCCGCTGCTGATCCGGCAGGGTGGTGAGCTGCTGCGCTTCAAGCCGAGCCCGACCCAGGCCAAGATCGCCGGCATCATCGGCAGCGGCCTGGCCCTGCCGCCCGAAGCCCTGAGCCAGTTCATGCAGATGCTGCCCGGGCTTGGGCGCACGCTGAATCTGGACGGCAGCCTTGAAGCCTTGGGCTTGCAGGACGTGCAGGCGCAGGCCGCGCTGGTCGCGCAGTTGGAGCCGGCCGGCGAGGGGCTCGCTGTGCGGATCGGGCTGCGTCCGCTTGGCGCCGACGGCCCGTTCGTGCTGCCTGCGGTGGGCGCCGACGTGGTGCTGGGCCAGTCCAACGGTGCGGCCTGCCGCGCGCGGCGTGATTTCACCGCCGAGCGCCGCGCGCTGGCGGCGCTGGAAGAAGCGGTGCCCCTGCTGGCCGGCCTGCCGGCAGGCGAGAGCCTGCGCGTGGAAGCGCCGGACGAAGCCCTGGATGTGCTTGCCCAACTGCAGGAACACGCCGAACTGGGCCTGGAGTGGAAGGCCGGCAAATCGATGCGGGTTGCGCGTATCGGCGGAAAGGACCCGCTGCAGATCAAGGTCGCCGCCAAGCGCGATTGGTTCGCCGCCAGCGGTGGCCTCACCCTGGATGACGGCAGCGTGGTCGCGCTGGCCGAAGTGCTGCGCGGCCTGCCTTCGGGGCAGGGCCGCTATCTGCGTCTCGACGGTGATCGCGTGCTCGCGCTGGATGCCGAACTGCGGCGACGCCTGCAGGTGCTGCGCGCCTTTGCCGATGAGCGCGGCCAGGTGCAGGTGCCGATGGCGGCGGCCTACGCGCTGGAGGGCGCGCTGGATGAAAGCAGCCAGCTGGATGCCGCGTTCCGCAAGCAGCTGAAGCGCATGGACGCGGCGCGCGATCTGCAGCCGGAACTGCCGCGCCTGCTGCAAGCCGAGCTGCGCGACTACCAGATCGACGGCTACAAGTTTCTGCTGCGCTTGGCCGCCTGGGGCGCGGGCGCCTGTCTGGCTGACGACATGGGCCTGGGCAAGACGGTTCAGGCGCTGGCGGTGTTGCTGGCGCGCGCGGGCGAAGGCCCGGCCCTGGTGGTGGCCCCGACCAGCCTGGTCGGCAACTGGCGCGGCGAAGCGACGCGATTTGCGCCGAGCCTGAACATTCGCGTCTACGGCGACGGCGACCGCGAGGCCGCATTGTCCGAGCTCGCTGCCGGCGATGTGGTGGTGGTCAGTTACGGTCTGCTGGTATCGAACATCGATGCCTTCGCCGAGCTCGAATTCGCCAGCCTGGTGCTGGATGAAGCCCAAGCGTTCAAGAACGCGGCCACCCAGCGCGCGCAGGCGGTGCGTCGGCTCAAGGCGGGATTCCGCATGGCCTGCACCGGCACGCCGCTGGAGAATCACCTTGGCGAGCTGTGGAGCCTGTTCCGGGTGTTGAACCCCGGCTTGCTGGGCAGCGAGGAATCCTTCCGCACGCGCTTTCTGCTGCCGCTGGAACGCGACCCACGCGGCCCGCAGCGCGAGATCCTGCGGCGTCTGATCGCCCCCTTCCTGCTGCGCCGGACCAAGTCCGAAGTGCTGAGTGAGCTGCCGGCGCGCACCGAGATCGTGCAGAGCATCGAGCCCTCGCCCGGCGAGGCCCAGCTGCTGGCCGCGCTGCGCAAACAGGCGCTGGAGCGGCTCAGCGCCGAGGCGATGCCGGGCGAATCCAAGCGCTTCCAGATTCTGGCCGAGCTGACCCGGCTGCGCCGCGCCGCCTGCCATCCGAACCTGGTCGCGCCCGAGTTGAAGCTCACCAGCGCCAAGCTCGAACAGCTGGTCGAGCTGGTCACCGAGCTGATCGACAACCGCCATCGGGCCCTGGTGTTCAGCCAGTTCACCGACTACCTGGCGATCGTGCGCGCGCGCTTCGAGGCCGAGGGCATCGCCTATCGCTACCTTGATGGCAGTACGCCCTCGAACAAGCGCGAGGCCGAGGTCGCCGCGTTCCAGCGCGGCGAAGGCGATGTGTTCCTGCTGAGCCTGAAGGCCGGCGGCGTCGGCTTGAACCTGACCGCCGCCGACTATGTGATCCATCTCGATCCGTGGTGGAACCCGGCCGTGGAGCAGCAGGCCACCGACCGCGCCCATCGCATCGGCCAGACCCGTCCGGTGACGGTCTACAAGCTGGTGCTGGCCGGCAGTATCGAGCAGCAGATTCTCGACATGCACGGCGCCAAGCGCGAGTTGATCGACCAGGTGATTGGTGATCAGGCCAGCGCGACGGCAGTCGGTGTGGATGAGCTGCTGGGGCTGTTGAGCGGGGCTTGAGGCAGCGGATCGAGCCTTGGTGTGGCGGCCAGGTGCGCACGCAAAAGCGGGGCCGTTGGACGGCCCCGCTTGGGTTCGAGCTGGCGCAGCGTGCTCAGCACGTCCGCGCTCAAGCGTCCGCGCTGTCCGCCTTCGGCCGCAACAATTCCAGCAGGCCCAGGGTGGCCTTGGCGCGCTGCGCGGTCTCGCTCAGGCCTTCACGCAGGGCACTGCGGGCGGCCTCGGTGAGCAGGGCGATATCGCGTTCGGGGCCGGCCTCGATCCGCTTCAGCAGCGCTTCCGGGGCCTCGTTGGGCAGTTCCTCGGCGATCCGAACCAGCATCGCGCCGATGGCGCCGGCGCGCAGGCTGTCGGGATCCAGATGGGTCTCGCCGATGCGCTCGTTGGCCAGCAGGTCAGCGATCGCGGTGCTCTCGCGGTCGCACTGCAGCACCGCGTCGAGGAACTCGTCAGCCGCCTCGGCGCCGCCTTCCTCGCGCAGGATCGCCAGCGCCTCGCGGCCCAGGCCCACCCGCGCCGACCAAGGCTTGAGATCCTCCAGCACGCTCAACTCTTCGCTTACGCGCGGGTGCAGGCGAACCGCAATCAGATCCCACCACGCGCGGCAAAAGACGCGGTTGGCCGGCTGCAGCCAGCTCTGGATATTCCGGTAGTAGCTGTAGATCTTCTGCAGGTTGGCATCCGGCACGCCGCCCGGGCGCATGCCGTTCAAATTGACATTGACGTAGTGGTGCCAGGTCGAGTCGCAGACGATGCGGCCGGGACGCTGGCTCTGGCCGGCGTAGGCATTCGCCAAGCGTCCGTCCCAGGCGCTGATCAGGCCGAACATGCGCGGTTGCACCGGCGGCTTCCACACACCGTTCTGGACCGAGCGGCCACCGGATACGCCCGAGGCCACCAGCGTTGCCGGCACGCGCTGCGCCGGGTTGGCGGACTGCGCGGGGAACTCGGCGAAACTGAGCGCACCGACGGTGTACGTCGCGCCGAGCGTGGCCGCATTGGTGACGGCGTAGCAGACGCTCTCGTGCGGGTGGTCGGGCAGCACGTCGATATCGCGGTTGAAGTTCAGATTGCCGGTGTTGCCGTCACGCACCACCGGCGCGCCGGGCAGCATCAGCAGCGGATGCACCCGCGCCTGCCAGCGGGTGGTGGCATGGGCGGTCACGGTGTAGTGCGGGAAGATCCGCTGCGGGATGTTGTCGCCCTGGTCGCTGAAATCGTAGAGGCCATTGGCGCCCGGGTCGACCACGGTGTCGATGCGCTGCACCGCCTGGTCGATATTGGTCTCGCCGCCCATCGGGATGCTGCTCCACTCGCGCATGCGGCGGATGCGCGGCAGGCTGCCGCACAGAGGTTGGCCGATGTTGGCGTGATCGCCTGTGGCGAATACGCCGCCGCCGGCATTCATGAAGCGCGCGACCACTTCGATCTGGTTGTTGGGCAGGTCCATCGCGCTGCTGCTGGAGCGTCCGAACATCCAGATCTGGTCATAGTTGGAAACGGTGACCGCCGTCGCGGCCGTCGCGAAGTTGAAATTGTTCAACACCGTATAGCTGTCGGTGCCGACATTGATCGGGTTAGGGTTGGGGTAGTTGCCGCGATAGGCTAGGGTCAGCACCGGTTTGATGCTGACGCTGCTGTCGGTGGTCAGCGCTTCCAGCACACGCAGTAGGCCGAAGTCGGCGGCGCCGTAGGTCAGATCGGGCTCGGTGACAATCAGGATGCGCGGGCGGCACAGCCGCAGGTTGTTGAGGATCAGATCGCGCTCGATCTCGAGCACGCTGAAATCGCGGATAAGCAGTGGGTTCATGACGGTGTTCTCGCTACAGAGGCCGGGGGCATGTGGGCTGCCGGCGGTTCCAGGGCGCGTGGAGTGCGCCGGTTCTGCGGCAGCGGAAACGCGAGTGGGCCAGTGCGGCGGTGCCGTTTCGGGGCGGTTCGCGGGGGCCGTTCGGGTGCAGTGCTGCGGCTGTAACAGACTCCGCCCTGCGCTGATCCCGCGCAGTCGGCTGATCACTCGCCTGTCAGTCAGATTTCTGCGCGATCGGGGGTAGGAGAATTACTGATGTGCACGGATGTGTGCATCGCATCACGCCTCACGTGGCGTAGCAGACCTACGGACCGAGTGGTGCTCGCGCAGAAAGCCGCGGTCGGCCGGATCCACTCCCGTTTGCAGCACTCGGCAGGCCGGAAAACGCTGCCGCAACGGCGGTCGGCTGCACGCCCGGGCTATGCTGCGGCCCACACTCGGCCACCATAGCCCGATCGGTTTGCAGGCAATGACGATTGATTTCATCCGCTTGAGCGCCATCGAGGTGATGGCCGTCGGCCTGCTGTACTTCGCCACCCTGTATATCGCAGCGGCCATCGTCACCCTGCTGCTGACTCGCGGCCTGCTGCCGTCGCTGGGCCTCGGCCGTCGCCTGGATATGCATGCCTTGGGCCCCGGCCAGCTGCGCCGCGAACTCGCCTTGTCGACCAGCTCGGTGCTGATCTTCGGGCTCGGGCTGATCGTGCCCTGGGGGCTGCTGCAGCTGGGCTGGGCGCGGCTGGCGCCACAGCCGGCCGCGTTCCGCATCGTCCTCGAGTTCGCGCTGCTGCTGGTCTGGAACGAACTGCATTTCTACGCCAGTCATCGCCTGCTGCATACGCGGCCGCTGCGGCGCTTCCACGCGCACCACCATCGCTCGATTGTGACCACGCCGTGGTCCACCTACAGCTTCCACCCGGTCGAGGCGCTGCTGCTGGGCAGTGTGCCCCTGCTGCCGATGCTGGTGCACGACTTCAGCTTCGCCGCGCTGGCGGCATTGCCGGTGCTCAGCATCGCGCTCAACAGCATTGGCCACTCGAACTACAGCTTCATCGCGGCCGAATCGCCCGCGGTCACGCACAGCCCCAGCTATCGTCACCACCGCCACCACGTCAGCTATCACGGCAACTATGGGTTCCTGCTGAGCGTGTTCGATCGTTGGTTCGGCACCGCGCTGCCGCCTGCCGACGATTCACGACCACCCACTGTCGCTGCAGAAGGGCCCATCTGAGCGCATGCCGCAACACGCCATCACCGCGAATCCGGGCTGCAGCGCCAGACCCGAACCGACGGCACTCGGCCGGCTGCGCTTTCGTCGCGACCTGCAAAGCCTTGCCTACCTGCTGGCATGGCCAGTGCTGGCCGCGTGGCAATGGCGATATGGCCTCTCGCCCCTGCTGTACACGCTGCAGCTGCTGCTCAGCATCGGCATCGGCGTGATCCACCACAACCACGCGCATCTGCCGATGTGGCGTGGGCGCTGGCTCAATCGCGCGACGGACCTGTGGATCACCTTGCTGCAGGGCCACCCGACCTGGGTGTTCGCGCCGGCGCATATGGGCAACCACCACCGCCATCGGCATGGCCCGCAGGATGTCGCGCGCACCTACCGGTTTGGCGGTGATCGCAATGATCTGCTCGGCTGGCTGATGCACCCGCTGCACGCGGTGCTCGCGGTGTAGCCCTTGATTCTGCGCGCGCTGAAGCAGCTGCACCGACGGCAGTCGGCGGCCTATCGCTGGTATGCCCTGCAGTACGCGCTGTGGTTGGGCAGCTGGAGCCTGCTGCTGGTCCTGGACCCGTGGAACGCGCTGCTGCTGGTGATTGTTCCGCAGCTGTTCGGTCTGCACTGGCTGCTGGGCGCCAACTATCTGCAGCATGCGCACGCCGATGGACATTCGCCGCTGGATTTCGCGCGCAATTTCGGCGGCGGTGTGAACCTGCTGTTCTTCAACATCGGCCGGCACACGGCGCACCACCTGCAGCCGCGATTGCACTGGTCGCTGCTGCCAGCGCTGCAGCAGGACATCGCGCCGCGGCTGGATCCGCGCCTGCAGGAGCCTGGCCTGCTGCGCTATCTGCTGCGGGTGTTCGTGCTCGGCAGCGTGCTGCCGCGCTATCGATCGCGCTCGCTGATGGCGAGTGCCCCCGCGCAGGTGAACAGCGACCAGCCGCTTGACGCGTCGAGCCCGCCGGCCGACAGCGCACGATGAGCCGCGTCAGCGCGTCTTCGCCCCTTTGATCAGCCATGGAACGGATTCTGATGCCCACACAGTTTGAACGCATCTACCTGCAGGGCACCGGGCGCTTTCTGCCCGGCGCGGCGATCGACAACGCTGCGATGGACGCCTATATCGCCCCGCTGAGTCGGATCTCGGGCCGTATCAAGCAGCGCATCCTGAGCGAGAACGGCATCCGCAGCCGCCACTACGCCATCGATGCCGAGGGCAATACGTTGTATTCGAACGCGGCGATGGCCGCGCAGGCGGTTACGGAGTGTCTGCGCGATGCTGGCTGCAGCCTCGCCGAGGTCGGGCTGCTGGCGGCAGGCACCTCCGGCGGCGACGCTTTGATGCCAGGCTTTGCCAGCATGCTGCAGGGTGAGCTCGGCGCAGCGCCGATGGAGACGCTGTCCAGCCACGGGATCTGTGCCTCGGGCATCGGTGCCTGGGCCTATGCCGCGCAGTCGATCGAGCTGGGCGCGCAGCGTCGCGCGCTGGTCGCTGCCAGCGAGATGCCTTCGCGTCTGTTCAAGCGTTCGCGCTATGCGGGCAAGGGCTACGACGCCGACTTCGACGCGCATTTTCTGCGCTGGATGCTGTCCGACGGCGCCGGCGCGCTGCTGCTCGGCGATGCGCCCAACGCAGGAGCTGGCCTGCGCCTGCGCCTGCGCTGGATCCACCAGCGCTCGTTCGGTGGCGACTACCCGGTGTGCATGCAGCTGGGCCTGAGCGCCGACCGCGAGCGCTCGCATCTGGACTACCCGTCCTGGCAGGCGGCCGAGGCCGAGGGCGCGCTGTTCCTGCGTCAGGACATCCGCCTGCTGCCGCATCTGTTCGATGTCGGCATCCACGAGTATGCCGGGCTCGCCCATGCCGGTTGGATCGATCCGGCCACGGTCAGCCACTTCCTATGCCATTACTCCTCGGAACGTTTCGCGCCCCTGGTCGATGAGCTGATGCACAAAGCCGGGCTGGCGATCCCGCGCGAGCGCTGGTACAGCAACCTGATCGAGCGCGGCAACACCGGCGCGGCCTCGATCTTCGTGATGCTGGATGAGTTCCGGCGCTCCCATGAGCTGCAGGCCGGCCAGCGAATTCTGTGCTTCATCCCGGAATCCGGCCGCTTCACGGTCGCCTTCGTGATGCTCGAAGTCGAGGCCGCGGATGCGCCGATGGCGCCGGTGCGTGCGATGGCATCAGCGCCCGCAGCGATCGCCGAGCGGGCCGTGCATGCGAGCGACGCGCCGGCAAGCAACGAGGCCGAAGTCGCGCCGCCGCACGACCCGGCACTCGCGCCGCCGGCGCTGCGCCAGCTGCTCGGTGAGCTGGCGGCGATCTGGCACGGCTATCGATCGAGGGTGTGGCGCACGCCGATCATCCGCAGCCTGCGCGAGGGTCGCTTCGGCCTTGATGACTACCGTCAGTGGATGCAGGACTGGGTGCCGCAGGTGCGCGAGGGCACGCGCTGGATGCGCGAGGCCGCGGCCAATCTGCGCGCGCCCTACAGCGAACTCGGCGGGCTGATCGAAACCCATGCCGGTGACGAGCAGAACGATTTCAAGATCCTGTTCGACGACTACCGTAAGGCCGGCGGCAGCATCAGCGATATCGACGCGCTGCGCCGCAACCCCGGCGGCGAGGCGCTGAATGCCTACCTGCACGCGCTGGCGGCAACTGCGAACCCGATCGGCCTGCTCGGCGCGATCTACATCATCGAAGGCACCGGACAGCGGATCATTCCGGCCCTGTTGCCCCTGATGAAAGCGCGGCCCGATCTGCCTGCTGGCGCGTTCCGCTTTCTCGAATACCACGGCGCCAACGATGTCCATCATCTGCAGCGTTGGCTGCAGGCGGTGGAGATCGTGATCGCCATCGACAGCATTGAAACTGGCAGCGCCGCCGAGCAGATCATCGCCACCGCCGCCCGCACTGCGGAGCTCTATCTGATGCAATTCGAGCACGTCAAAGCATGAAGACCGCCCCTGACTTCGTCACCGAAGCGCACGATCCGCAGGACCCCAACCCCTGGCTCGCCCTGTATCTGGACCGCAGCACGCCGCTGCCGGAGCCGATCAAGCGCGCTTGGCTGGCGGATTCGAGCTCGCGTGCGCGCCAGTACCTGCTGCCCTTCCTGCGCCCGCTGGCGCGGCTGTGCATCGTGCTGGTGCAGGTGGTGAAGGTGTTCACCCCGCGCAAGCTGGCCTTCTCGAAAGCCCTACACCGCTTGCTTGCTTGGGGCCTGCGCAATTTCCTGCGCCCGGAGGCCAACTGGCTGATCCTGCGACACTTTCACCTGGGCTCGCAGAGTCTCGCCTTCATCGCCGCCAATGCGCCGGTGGCGGTGCCCACCGCCGGCCTGTTTCCGCAGACGATCGATGACCTAGCCGACGAGGTGTTTCTCAAGCATGACCTCAATCTGTTCAACTTCGTGATCCGTCTGAACAAGGCGATGAACGAGGTCGGTGCCAGCCTCGCCCCGGTCGCCGAGCCGGACTTCTCGATGATTGAAGAGCCCAGCGTGCGCTTGGAAGACATGCCGCGGCGCTGGACCAACCTCATCGACCTGCAAAGCGGCATCGAGCTGTTCACCCCGGTCTATCAGCTGTTTCTGAGCGACAGCGACTTCTGGCGTGCGACCAACTCGCTGCAGCTCGACGAGACCATCGGCATCTACGTGGCCACCCTGCTGAACGCGCGCGAGCATCTGATCCTGGTCAACAACCGCCACCCGCTGGTGCCGATGTCGACCCTGCGCGCGGGCTTCCGGCTGACCCTGCATGGCCTGTCGACGGAGATGCTGCATGCGTTTCTGGTTCAGCAGCGCGAGCTGCAGACCCAGCGCTGCGGCCAACCTGAAGGCATGTAGAGCCAAGCTTGCTCGGCCCGCACCGAACGCGCGTCAATTCAGGCTGTCGCCAGCGCTGCAACACCCAGCGAGGTAGCGATCGCCTTGGCGGCTTCGCGGCCTTCGTACACTGCCGTAACTACAAGGTCAGCGCCGCGCACCATATCGCCACCGGCAAAGATCTTGGCGTGTGCGGTCTGGAAGGGCAGGGCGCCGCCTTCGCCGACGCGCACGCGGCCATTGATCTGTAGCTGCACGCCGTGGCTAGCGAGCCAGTCCGGCGGGCTGGGAGTGAAGCCGAACGCGACCATCACCTGGTCGGCGCCGATTTCGCGCTCGCTGCCGGGAATTTCCTCGAACTGGCGGCGGCCCTTGGCATCGGCCGGGCCGAGCCGGGTCTCGACCACCTGCACCGCGCGCACCTGGCCCTGTTCGCCACTGAGGATGGCCTTGGGCTGCAGCCGAAACAGAAAGTTGACGCCCTCTTCCTTCGCTTTGCCGACCTCGCGCTTGGAACCGGGCATATCGTCTTCGTCGCGGCGGTACACGCAGCTGACGCTGGCTGCACCCTGGCGGATCGCCGTGCGGTTGCAGTCCATCGCGGTATCACCGCCGCCGAGCACGATCACGTGCTTGCCCCACAGCTTCGGCGGTTCCGGGTCGAAGCCCAGCGCGTAGCGGCCATTGCCGATCAGATAGGGCAGGGCAGGCACCACGCCTTCAAGGTCGAGCCCGGGCAGCGCGCCATCGACGGCGGTGTAGGTGCCGAGGCCGAGGAACACGGCGTCGAAGTCGTTCAGCAGCTGATCGAAGCTGAGGTCGCGGCCGATCTCGACGCCGAGCCTGAACTCGATGCCCATGCCCTCCAGCACCTGCCGGCGCGTGCGCACCACTTCCTTGTCGAGCTTGAACGGCGGGATGCCGAAACTCAGCAGGCCGCCGATTTCGGGATGGCGATCGAACACCACCGCATCGATGCCCTGACGCGCCAGCACATCCGCGCAGGCAAGGCCCGCCGGCCCGGCGCCGACCACGGCGACACGCTTGCCCGAGGGCACCACGCCCGACAGGTCCGGCCGCCAGCCCTGGGCCAGCGCGGTGTCAGTGATGTACTTCTCGATGCTGCCGATGGTGACCGCACCGAAGTCGTCATTGAGCGTGCAGGCGCCTTCGCAGAGGCGATCCTGCGGGCAGACCCGGCCGCAGATCTCGGGCAGCGGATTGGTCGAATGCGACAGCTCCGCGGCCTCGAACAGCCGACCCTCGCGGATCAGCTCCAGCCAGTTCGGAATGTAGTTGTGGACTGGACACTTCCACTCGCAGTAGGGGTTGCCGCAGTCCAGGCAGCGCGCGGCCTGGTCGGCTGCATCGGGCGCCTCGTACTGGCCATAGATCTCGCGGCCGTCGAGGATGCGCAGCTTGACCGGCACCTCGGTCGGCATGCGCCGGTTGGAGCTCAGGAAATGCATCGGGTCGCGTTTCATCAGGCAGCCCTCCGCAGTGCATTGATGAGTGAATCGAGGCCGGCCGCCTTCGGCTTGACCAGCCAGAAGCGCGGCAGGAAGCCGCGGAAGTCGTCGAGGATCTCGGCCGCCAGGGTGCTGCCGGTCAGCACGCGGTGGCGTTCGATCAGACTGCGCAGGTGCTGCAGGTGGGCCTCAAGGCCTTCCAGGGTGATCCGGTTCAAGTCGATAAGCTCGTGGTTGTAGCGGTCGACGAAGTTGCGATCGAGATCGAGCACGTAGGCGAAGCCGCCGGTCATGCCGGCGCCGAAGTTCAGGCCGGTGGAGCCGAGCACCGCGATCACGCCGCCGGTCATGTACTCGCAGCAGTGGTCGCCGGCGCCCTCCACCATCGCGGTGGCGCCGGAGTTGCGCACCGCAAAGCGTTGGCCCGCTGTTCCGGCGGCGAACAGATCTCCGCCGGTGGCGCCGTACAGACAGGTGTTGCCGAGGATGGCCGACTTGCGCGCGATGTAGCGCGCGTCGTCCGGCGGCCGCACGGTGATCAGGCCGCCGGCCATGCCCTTGCCGACGTAGTCATTCGCCTCGCCGCACAGATGAAGTTCAAGCCCGCCGGCGTTGAAGGCGCCGAAACTCTGGCCCACGCTGCCGGACAGATCCAGCCGCACCGGGTGGGCCGCCATCGCGGTGTTGCCGTGTTTGCGCGCGATCATGCCCGACAGCGCGGCGCCGACTGCACGGTGGATATTGCGCACCGGATAGCTGAAACGGCCGCCGCTGCCGGCTTCGATCGCCGGTCCGACCTCGGCCAGCACGCGCACGTGGAAATCGTCCGGGTCCTTGGTTGGCCGGCCCGGTGCGCAGGCCGCCGCGGGTGGATTCGGAGGCGCTGCCAGCAAGGGGCGCAGATCGATCCGCTGACGTCGTGCGTCAAGGCTCAGCCGCGGCTGCAGCAGATCACTGCGGCCGGTGAGTTCGGCCAGGCTGCGCACGCCGAGCCGGGCCATGTAGCCGCGCAGTTCCTCGACCACCCCGATGAAGTAGGCCATCACCTGCTCGGGCATGCCCTTGAAGTGCTTGGCGCGCAGCACATGGTGCTGGGTGGCCACGCCGGTGGCGCAGTTGTTCAAGTGGCAGATGCGCAGGTATTTGCAGCCCAGCGCGATCATCGGCGCGGTGCCGAAGCCGAAGCTGTCGGCGCCGAGCAGGGCTGCCTTCAGCACGTCGAGGCCGGTCTTCAGGCCGCCGTCGGTCTGCAGGATGATGCGGTCGCGCAAGCCGTTCGCGCTCAGCGCGTGGTGCGCCTCGGTCAGCCCGAGCTCCCACGGCCCACCGGCGTACTTGATCGAGGTCAGCGGGCTGGCACCGGTGCCGCCGTCGTAGCCGGACACGGTGATCAGATCCGCACCCGCCTTGGCCACGCCCGAGGCGATCGTGCCCACACCCGCATGGCTGACCAGCTTGACCGACACCAGCGCGGTCGGGTTGATCTGCTTCAGGTCGTAGATGAGCTGGGCCAGGTCTTCGATCGAGTAGATGTCGTGGTGCGGCGGCGGGCTGATCAGGCCGATGCCGGGCTTGGCATAGCGCAGTCGGGCGATCAGCTCGTTGACTTTGTGTCCGGGCAGCTGGCCGCCTTCGCCGGGCTTGGCGCCCTGCGCGACCTTGATCTGCAGCACCTCGGCATTGACCAGATACTCGGGCGTGACGCCAAAGCGGCCGGAAGCGACCTGCTTGATCCGCGACATCTTTTCGGTGCCGTAGCGCAGCGGATCTTCGCCGCCTTCGCCGGAGTTGCTGCGGCCGCCGAGGCGGTTCATCGCGATCGCCAGCGCCTCGTGCGCCTCGGGCGAGAGCGCGCCCAAGCTCATGCCGGCCGAGTCGAAGGCCTTGAACATCTTCGCGGCGGGTTCGACCTCGTCGATCGGGATCGGTGTTGCCGACGCCCAATCCGGTTCAAGCAGGTCACGCAGCATCGAGGGCTCGCGCTCATTCACCAGCTTGGCGTAAGCCAGCCAGTCGGCATGTTCGCCGGTGAGCGTGGCCGACTGCAGAGCGCCGACCACGTCCGGATTGAAGGCGTGGTACTCGCCGCCGTGGATGTACTTGAACAGGCCGCCGGCTTCGACGCCGAAGCCGGTATTCCAGGCGCGGGCGGCCAGCAGCTGCTGGTCGGCTTCGAGTTCGCCGAAGCCGGGTCCGCCGACGCGGCTGGGCGTGCCGGAGAAGCAGCGCGCCACCACATCGTTCGACAGACCCACGATCTCAAACAGGGCCGCGCCGCGGTAGCTGGCGACCGTGCTGATGCCCATCTTGGAGAGGATCTTCAGCAGGCCGTTGCGGATGCCGCGACGGTAGCTGCGGCCGAGCTCACGATGCTCGGCGGTGCGCGTCTCGGGCTCGGCCGAGCGCGCCAGATCGAAGATGGTCTGGTAGGCCAGATACGGATACACCGCAGTGGCGCCGTAGCCGATCAGGCAGGCGAAGTGATGCGGATCGCGCGCGGTGCCGGTTTCCACCAGCAGGTTGCAGTCCGAGCGCAGGCCGCAGTTGACCAGATGCTGATGCACCGCGCCGACCGCCAGCAGGGCGTGAATCGGCAGGTGCTCGGCGCGGATCGCGCGGTCCGACATCACCACCAGCAGCGTGCCCGAGCGCACGGCTTCCTCGGCCAGGCGGCAGCAGCGCGCCAGCGCCGCGTCCAGGCCATCGGCCTGCGGATAGTTCAGATCGATCACCACCGAGCCGACGCCTTCCTCGCGCAGACCGAGAATCTGCCGGAACTTGCGCTGGCTCAACACCGGCGAATTGATCATCACCTGGCGTGCATAGGCCGGGTTGAGCTCGAACAGATTGCTCTCGCGCGCGATCTGGGTGTGCAGGCTCATCACCAGCTTCTCGCGATAGCTGTCGATGGGCGGGTTGGTGACCTGTGCAAAGGCCTGGCGGAAGGCGTCGTACAGCGAGCGCACCCGGGTCGACAGCAGTGGCAGCGGGGTGTCGTCCCCCATCGAGCCGATCGCCTCGCCTTCGGTTTCGGCCAGCACCTTGAGCACGGTGTCGCGCTCTTCGGCCGAGAGGTTGAACATCTTCTGGTAGCGCAGCAGATCGGCCGGCAGCAGTGGCTCAGCGGCCAGCCGCGCGTCGATCAGGTCGGTTTCCAGATAGCGAACGCCCTGCTTCAGCCAGCGCTTGAACGGCGCGCGCTCGCGGTTGATCTGGTCGATTCGCGCGGTGTCGAGAAACTCGCCGCGGTGCAGATCCACCGCCAGCATTTCGCCCGGCCCCAGCCGGCCCTTGGCGACGATCTCGCGCGCCGGCCAGTCGACCACGCCGGCCTCGGAGGCCACCACCAGCATGCGGCTGGTGTTGAGCGCCCAGCGCGCCGGGCGCAGGCCGTTGCGGTCGAGCGCGCAGGCGGCATAGCGGCTGTCGGTCAGCACGATGCCGGCCGGGCCGTCCCAGGGCTCCATGTGCAGGGCGAAGTATTCGTAGAACGCGCGTAGGTCCGGGTCCATGCCGTCGACGTTCTGCCAGGCCGGCGGAATCAGGATGCGCATCGCCTGCAGCAGGTCCATGCCGCCGGTCAGCAGCACCTCGAGCATGTTGTCGAGGCTGGCGGAGTCGGAGCCGTCCTGGCTGACCAGCGGCTCGAACTCGCGGAAGTCCACCAGCGGCGAGCGCATTCGCGCGCCGCGCGCACGCGCCCAGAAGCGGTTGCCGCGGATAGTGTTGATCTCGCCGTTGTGGGCCAGATAGCGGAACGGCTGCGCCAGCGCCCAGCGCGGCAGGGTGTTGGTCGAAAAGCGCTGGTGGAACACCACCGATGAACTGGCCAGGCGCGGGTGCGACAGATCCGGATAGAACTCGCGCAGACGTTCGGGCATCACCATGCCCTTGTAGCCGAGGCTGTGCTCGGCCAGGGTCACCACGTGGAAATCGCTGACATCGGCCAGCGCCATCTCGGCGCGCCGGCGCGCGGTGTAGAGACCGCGCTGGAAGCTGGCGGCATCCTCACCGCGGTCGGCATTCACGAACACCTGCTCGATGCGCGGCAGTCGCTCACGTGCCAGCGGCCCGGCCGCCTGCGGGTTGACAGGCACCTGGCGCCAGCCAGCGATACGCGAGCCGGTTTTCTCCAGCTGCGCGCGCAGTTCATCGCGACAGCGTGCAGCTGCTGCTTCGTCCATCGGCAGGAACACGAGACCCGCGGTGGCCAGCGGTGCCAGCGAGAAGCCGTGGTCTTCGGCGAGCGCGCGGATGAACGCCTCGGGGCGGCGGATCAGCAGGCCGCAGCCGTCGCCGGATTCACCGTCGGCCGCGACCGCGCCGCGATGGGTCATGCGCGAGAGAGCAGTCAGGCCGAGGTCGATGATCTCGCGGCTGGGCGCGTCATCGAGATGGGCGATCAGGCCGAAGCCGCAGCCGTCGTGTTCAAGCCGCGGGTCGAACAGAACCTGCGGCGCCTGCTGGTCAATTCCGCTCATACGCTTGCGATGCCCCCGGGGGATGTTGCTGGCGCGGTTTCCAGCGCCCACCGTGGGCCGCCGGACCCCCACACAATCACACCCTTGTGCGACGCGTCAAACTACCAAGAGGAATACCGGAGCGGACCAGCAGCAGGCCACTTCGTCCAGGCCGTCAGGCCGGCCACTTCGGCTGGTTATGGACGCACGTTTGCGGCCGCTGAGGGGCATTTTGGGCTCACGGCGCGCGACCGTTTGCGCGAGTTCTGCGGCGTTTTCGGCGGGCGCTGTGCGCGTCCGCAGCGGCGGGTTGTTCCGCGGGTTGGCGCTGCGGTTCAACTCCGGGCTGCGGCTCAAACAACGGTGGTGCGCTGGCGAGTCTTCGCAAGCATCAAGAATTCAAATGGAGAGCTGTCGCTCTCCGCGGCCGGTGTGCGCCGTGCAGCGAGCCGTGTGCGTCTGGTCGCTGCGTTCCTGTTCCCGTTCCGGGTATCGGCCCGTCAAGGCGGACGTACACGGCTATGGCCGGGAGCTTTCAGAGTGAGTAGGGCTGGATACTGCCGCACTTGAATCCTCCCTAAGGCTCAACTAATGTGCCAGCCGTGACTTATGGGACTAGTTTTCTAGCTTTCATATTCTGCCTCCCGGCCGTGCACAAGCTTTCCACTCCATTGGCCTTCCATGACCTTCTTCCACGGCGTCTTCCTTCATAGTTGCGGATCGACTGGGCTCGCAGCTCGCGCAAAGCTTGCAGTCTGCTCGCTGGCGGTGAGCCATCCTCGCCTGCGTCGCGCCTTCCTCGCGTGCTTGCTCGCATCGAGTTCAGCGGTGCTCGCTGAAAACGCGCCGCCGGATGAGGTCCTGGTCGAGGATGCTCCGGTTCTCGTCGGTCTGTCTGAGTCGACCGGTGCAGCTGTCTTCCGCTATCGCAGCCGCCTGCATGTGGTCGTCGTGGAAGACGATTTCCCGAACGGCGATTTCAGGCTCGTTCGGGTCGCAAACAACGCTGTCCTGATCGAGCGCTTGAGTGCGGTTCCAGGAACTCTTGAGCTGACGGAGGTCCAGCTCGGGCAAAGTGTGCAGCCCACTCCGCCCATCCTGCGCAACAACGTCTATCCGCTCCCCGCAGCTCCGGGCGAAAGCCAGTGAGTGTCGTCGGAGGCCTACTGCATTCTCTGGCGCGGGCGGTGATCGAGAGTCCGAGGCGCTTCCTCGCGCGAGTTTGCTGCGACTTGTCGTTTCCCGTCGGCTGTGGGCCTTGTCGCCATTGCCACAGATTCTCGACCGTGCGGGTGACGTGGACGTCCCGGGTGCTCGGGCTGCTGGCCGCCTGCTTGTTGCAGGTCTCGCCACAGGCCTACGCTGCGTCGGCCGCTCCTGCCAACTTCAGTGCATATCCGGATCTCAGTTCGTGTGTAGAACAGCCTGACCATGATCTGGCTGTGGCAAAGACAGGTGCCTCGGCTGCCCGCCTTGTCGGGAACACCGGCCTGGTGCATGTGTTCGAGCTCGACGGCGACTATTCCCGCGGGTTGACGGCTCCGCGCCTTGATGTGGCGCGAACCTACTTCAGTCAGCGGCCCGATGAAGTCGATTTCCTTGTGGTCTTTACCGGCTTCGAGTTTGCAACCGGGGACGCGCAGGCCTTCTACAACCCGGTCAAGAACGATGTCGAAGGGATCGGCCAGCCGATCTTCGACAACAGCGCACGTTTCGGCAGCTCGGGCAGATTGCAGGGCTATGTCGACATGGCCGCCCTGAGCCGATACGAGCTCAATCCCCGGAGCCCTGGCTTCAAGCCCGCCCTGAACACGATGGGGCATGAGCTGATGCATCGCTGGGGTGTCGGGGTGCGGTTCATCGATACAGATGGCAGCCGAAGTTCTGCCCTGATCGGACGGGACGGCGCCCACTGGAGCCTGCTGGCAGACACCTCAGCCTCGGTGATGTTCGGCGCCCGCTGGCATGAGGTCGCGCCGGGTGAATTCCGGATTGTCGAGGCGCGTGAGCGGTTCTCCGACTGGGATCTCTATCTCGCTGGTCTCGCGCATGCGTCGGAAGTCGCGCCTCTGCGGCTGCTGCGCGGCAGCGCGTTGGACCCCACTGATCTGCCCAGCGTGGGCCTCTCGACGACGGCGAGTGCGCAGGAGGTGCGAATTTCGCAGCTGGTGCAGGCAGAAGGCGCTCGCCTGCCTGATGCGTCGACGGCCCAACGAAATTTTCGCGCGGCCTTGGTGTTTCTTGGGCGGCCGGGCGAGACCCCGGATCCCGCGGACCTGATGCAGTTGCAGCGCTTCGCGCTCAGTTTCGAGTCCTACTTCCAGTCGATCACGGATGGCCGCGCCAGCCTCAAATTCATCGATGCGGCCGGAGCTTCCAGTGGATCGGGCTCGCCCGTACCGATCTCGGGTGGCCCCCTGCTCTCGCATGCCGACCCGGTAGCGGCAGGACTGGTCTGGCTCAAGTCGCGGCAGAGCGTCACCGGCGCATGGTCGGATCGGCCGTCGTCCAGGATTCGCGACACCACCGCAGCAATCGCCGCGATTCGCCAGCTGGACCCGACCTACGAAGGACTGTCGCGGGCCAACGATTTCCTGCGCTCGCAAAACAGCCACAACAGCGACGATGCGTTGCAGCAGGTACATGCAGGGCACAGCCAGACAATGCCCACGCCCGCCCGAGACGGCGGAACTGCGATTCGCTCCGGCTGGGTCTCCAGCCCATTTGATTCCGCGCTTGCAGCCTGGATCGATGCGGAGACCAGCCTGCTTTCTGCAGCCGCCCGCGGCCAGGTCCATGCCTATCTTGCGAGTACGCAAGCCGCCGATGGTGGCTTCTCGACCGTGGCGAACGGCGCAGGTCGGCTGCGGGTATCGCTGTATGCGGCGCGTGCGCTGCTGCGCGCGTTTCCGGGCAGCAGCGGATCCGCGCCGGCGGCGCGCGCTCGCGACTGGGTGATCGACCGTCTGCTGAGCTCACAGTTGCAGGGCCAGCAGGCGGTTCCGGTCAGCGAGATCGCAGAGGCGCTGCAGTTTGCCGGCGCACTTCAGCTGCCGGAGTCCTTGAGGCTGCGCTTGCGCCAGGCACTGGCAGCACGCCAGGGCGCAGCCGGCGACTGGGAAGGCAGCATCCACACGACGGCTGTGGCGACATTGGCGCTGACACTGCAAGCCCAGCCCAACCTGGTGGTGCGCGATCTCCAGCAAACTCCAAGTCCGGCAGTGCGGGGCGAGCCCATCCGGCTGTCGGTGACGGTGGCCAACACGGGTGGGCAACGCGCGCCAGCTAGCACCCTGCAGTGGCATCTGCTCTCTGGCGGCGGCCCGACACCGACTGCAGTCGGATCTCCCATCGAGCTTGCGCCGCTGCTGTCTGGCGATCGTGCTGTCCTGAGCCTGCAGATCGAAAGTTCGGAGTTTTCGGCCGACGCATTGCTGCGCGCAACGGTTGATCCTCAGGACGCTATCCTCGAAGTCAGCGAAGCAGACAACAGCGCCGAACTGCGTCTGTTGACTATCGCGGCTTCGGCGCCGCTGGATCTGGGCCTGTATCCGCAGGATGTGCGCATTGAACCGATCCGCTACACGCGCATCGGTGAGCGCATCCGCGTTGAGGGCGTGGCCCGCAATCTTGGCACTCAAGCGGCCATGGGCGCGGAGCTCCAGCTCGAACGCTTGCTGTCCGGGGGGCGTCAGCGGCTTGCTGAGATTGCGCTTGACGTCGGTCCGGGCGCTTCCCAAGTCTTCCTGCTCGAGTTCGAAGTGCAAGCATTGGGCGTGCACGAGTTGGAACTCAGCATCGTTGCAGGCGGTACGCAGACAGATTCCCGGCTGTCGAACAACAGAATTCCGCTGCGCCTGAGCCCAAGCGAGGGCTTCGATCTGGCCGTGGCAACAAGCCAACTGCAAGTGCTGCCCGAGGCGCCCGAACTTGGCGAAGACGTGCGGATTCGAGCCCGTGTTCGCAATGCGGGAACAGTCGATGCTCCAGCCAGTGAGCTCGCGCTTGAACTGGAGACACCGCAGGGATGGGACCAGCTCCAGCGTCGGACGGTAACAGCGCTTGCAGGTGCGCAGGTCGACGTCGATTTCGTTTGGCGCCCGGAACGCGAAGGGCTGCATCGCCTGCGCGTGTCCGCCGATCCGGACAATGCGCTTGCGGAGCTTGATGAGGTCAACAACCTCGCGCCATTCGATGTCGAGATCGGCCGTAGCATCGAGCCCGACCTGCTGGTGGTACCAGGCTCCGTTCGAGTCACCCCGGGAGTGCCGCTGCAGGGGCGCGCATTGGATGTCGCTGCGTCGGTCCGCAACATCGGTGCAGGACGCGCACCCGCAAACAGCGCTGCGCTGTTCTTCGGCGACCCACAGGGTGGCGGGCAGCGGCTGGCGGTCGTGCGGTTGGAGGATGGCCTGGCAGCCGGCGCGGAAACCACCCTGCAGTTCTCTGTCGAGCGCTTCCCGGCCCGCGGCGACGTTTCGCTGTTCGTTCTAGTCGACAGTGATCTCGAAGTCGATGAGCGCAGCGAACTCAACAATCTGGGAATCGCCGAAGCGACTGCGCTCGGCTTGCCCGATCTTCACGCCAGCAGCGCCTCGTTCCAAATCGTACCGGAGTCGCCCGTGCAGGGGCTCCCGGTCAGTGCGCGCGTACGGGTATCGAACCTCGGTGAACAGGCGTCTGCGCCGGCGTTGATCCATCTGTACGAGCGTGCGCAGGGGGTTCTGCGCGCTGTCGGCCAGCCGCTGCAACTGCCTGCCATCGGACCGGGCGACAGCGCTTCCCCGAGCTGGGAATGGCAGTTCGGGCAGCTCGAAAACGTCGACAGTCTGTACGTCCAGATCGATCCCGAGCAGGCCTTCGAAGATGCGACAAGAGGCAACAACGAGGCCAGTCTGATCCTTGCCGTCCAGCCTGGGCGTGCCTACGCGAGTGTTCCCTACTTCTCGCCGAACGGCGACGGGATCAAGGACCGCACTACCCTGCTGTTCGATCTTGGCCAGGAGCCGCTGCAGAAGATCGAGGTGCGGGATGAGCGAGGTCAAGCTGTGGCCGAGCTTGCCACCACGGATGCCGGCGCCTTGGCGCGAATAGCGGCCGACTGGGATGGCACCGATGCTGCGGGTCGAGCAATGCCTGACGGTGTTTACTACATCGCCGCGCTGACCACGGATGCGCGCAGCATCGGCCCGGTGCGCGTCGTATTGGATACCGACCGACCGATGGCGCTGGATGCCGTCGGCACCGAGGCTGCACTGGTGAGGCGTCTGCCCGCGAGCGTTCACGCCTGGCAGCGCGCGGCGGCCGGAAGTCGGACAGAAGACTATCTCTACACCCGCGGAAACCAGGCCAACGCAGCCAACGCGCTCAAGCGAGGCATTGCCCGCACGCACGCGTTGTTTGGCGGCGTCGAGCCGGTGCTGAGCGCGCGCTGGTTGGACCGCAATGGCGCATCCGATGTCGTTGATCTGATGCTGAACGAGCGCGCGGACGGTCAACTGGTCTTTACTCTCGCCAGCCCTCAGGGTTCCGTGTGGGTGCAGGACCCGGCTGCATTCGATCAGCCCAGGCAAATCGGCACCGTCCCAGCCGTGGGCGTTGAGCTCCGCATCCTCGGTCTGCTCGGTGACACGCACGTACTGCTCGGCCCCGCGGCGGGTTTCGGGCGCTTCTGGATGCTGAGTCTGCAGTCGGGGATCGCGCGTGAGGTCGATACCGGCAACTCCGCCGCCCGGCTCATGCAGGTCTATCCGAGTGGCGTGCTGTTTGGCGTTCCGTCCAACTATGCGGATACGACCATACCCGCGCTGTTCGTCCCGGCTGATCCCGCTGCGCCGCCGGTCGATGTGGTCCTGCCCCAGCTGACCGGTGCCGATTGCCTGCTGCGGGCGCACGCTCTGCCTTCGCAGCCGCGGCTGATCTGGCATCGCCAAACCGCATTCGAAGAAGTGGTCGTTCTGGTCGATCTCGAGTCAGGTGAAAGCCGCACGCTGTTCGAGAGTCAAGGTCCCTCCGGCTGTTACGCGGGGTCTCAGTCTCGGCCTGCGAAGGATGCAGTATCGGGTCGGGCGGGCTACGCGGAGGCTCGCGCTTTCTGGCTTGAGGAGCGTGCCGAAGCGGTGCTTGTCGACTATTCGAATCAGCGGCTTCAGCGCTTCAGTGCGCGCGGCAACCCGCTGGATTCGCGTCCGCTTACCGCCCCTCTCCGGGTCGAGGGTTACGTCGACACCGTCGACAACTCTTCTGTGTGGACCGACCTCGGCGACCCCCATGGTGCGTCCGAGCGCTGCCCGGCGCGCGTGGCGCCCTCGTGGTCCGGTTTGGCAAGGTCAGGACAATTCGAGCGTCGCCTGCTGGACCCGCGTGCAGATGAGCTCTTCCTGAGCTGGGGCGAGATCGTTGCCGACCGCGAGCCGGGCCTGTACGTCGACGCCCCACCGGCGGTCTGCGAGGGCGCGACTGACCTCATCGCAGTGTCCCTCGGTTCGCCGCAGATCCGGTCTTTGGGTGGGCTGACCGCTTGGCCGTTGCGCGGTGAGGCGGACACTCAGCGTTACCCCATGCTGCGCTACGAGGCCCAGCGCGCGGTGTTGCCCGCCGCCTGGCCGGTGTTCTTCCAGTCCGCTGGCGTCCACCTGCGCAGCGATGGCCGGGTGGAGCGAAGCGATGGCAGCCTGAGCAGACCTTGGGCGCTTGCCGGCACCTTGCTCGACGCCAGCCATGAGGAGACGCGGCTCGAACTGGGCAGCGGCTCGGATCCATCCCGATTGGGCGCGGTCCTGTCCAGCCTGGATCGCTTGCGCGCCGAACTGCGAGCTTCCAGCAATGGCCGGTCGGTCGAACTCAGCGGGTTCGCGACCGACCGCAACCTCGACCACTACTTGATCGAGTACGCGCATGCGCATCAACCCGAACGTTGGCTCATGCTGCAGGCGCCGGTCCGTGAGCAGGTGCGCCAGACCGAGTTCCTCACCTGGGCGCCCCCCAGTGCCGGCGCCTACCTGTTCCGCCTCAGTGTCGTCGACCGCGCCGGCAATGTGCGTCGCAGTCATGCCTCGGCCGAGCTGGCCTTCGCTTCGCCGATCTCCTCGGTGCGCCGGGACCATCGGGCGATCTCTCCGAACGGCGACAGCGTGCAGGACTCTGTGGAACTGTCCTTCGTGGTCGCACGCGCCACCGAGCTTGGGCTGCGTGTCAGAGACCTCTCCGGTGCCCTTGTGTACAGTGCGGATCGCGTCTTCGGCAGCCAGGATCTGGGTGATCAAAACTGGGTCTGGGACGGCCGCAACCAGTCCGGCCAGCCGGTCGTCGATGGCCGTTACCGCCTGGAGCTGACGGCTGGATTCGCATTCCCGGTTGCTGTCGACACGGTGTTTCCGAGCCTCGGTGTGGCGGAATTCCGGCCGCTGTATCCGCCCGCTGAGCCGGGCCCCGGTGTCCTGCTGGGCGGCGTTCTGGACCCTATGGGCACCGCGCCTTCGGCAGCAGGGCTCGAGGTTGATCTGCTGCGTCGGCAGGCGGAAGACCCCGCCTGGGCCGTGTGGGCCGAGAACGTCCTGCCACCGGGTGAGTCGGAGGGGGCAGTGCGCATGCAGTACTCGGATGTCTTCGGCTTCCGCTATCGCGTGCGGGTCAGCGATGCTGCCGGCAACGCCGTGTCGCGTGACCTCACCCCAGCGCCGCCCCTGCTTGTGCTGCTGGGCACGCCCGAGGTTCCGCGCTCCGCTGTCTGGCAGTCATTGCCGCCAGACTCAAGCCGAGCTGAGAATGTTCCTCAGCACACTCGACCAGGTACATCGGGCCTCCCGACCGTCATTCCTCGTCGACCGGCGAGTTCCATTCATTTCCTGTCCGACAAGCCCGACCCCGGTGCCGTCAAGCTCGACCTGGCCCGCTCGCTTGACGACTTCGCGGGCAACCCCGGACTGGACTGGCGCACTGTAGCGGACCGCGTGCCCACGCGCGTGGCCGATCATGTGTTCTCGATCGAAGCCGACCTCAGCGACTTTGCGATGGGGGAGCGATTGGCCCTGCGGTTGCGCGGCGACCAGGCCTCAGGCCTCGAGTCCAACGCCTTCATGTTCGCCACGGGCGATATCTCGTACTCCTGTGTGGATCCGCGAGGAAGCCTGGTGGTTTCGGCGCTGTTGGGCGATGCGGTAGCAGACATCGAGTTGCGTCTGCAGCCTCTGGGAGTCACACAAACACAGCAGGTGCTGCGCCCGGTCCCGAACGGGCCCTGGCCCACGGGGAGTTTCCGGGTTGAGTTCCAGCTGCCGCGTGGATTGAATTTGAATGGCATCAGCGCGCAGGTACTGGCAACCCTTGCCAACGGAGCGCGCGAACTCTCGCCGCCGACCCGCTTGAACGCGTGCGTGACTCCAGGCGGAGGTGGAGGCCCCAATGCCAGTCTGCAGATCAACCCCACGGTCAACCCGCAGTGTGGATCGGCACCCACCCGCTCTGTAAGGATCCGTGTGGACGTCCCCGCGTCGGTGGCGACCCAGTTCAAGCTCGAACTGCTCGATCCGACGACCACTCAGCCGCGCCTGATCGCAGAAGGTCCGCGCTCCGCCATTCCGACGGCCGGCTTCGAGGTGGATACCTCCAACCTCTTGGAGGGCGAGGCCCGCGTGCGGCTTCAGCTGACCTCAAGCGCTGGCGAAGTCACAACAATCCTGCAGACCTTTCCGGTGGATCGTAGCCCCGCCGAGCTGGCGATCCAGTCACCCGTGGCGGGATCCCGCGTATGCGCGACCCAGGGTTCCCTCGATGGAGTCGTGAATGGGCATGTCCTCACCGACACCCGTGCACTGTTCGCCATGGAGCAAGCGAGCGCCATCGGACCCGAGTCGCGCTTCGATGCTTTCGCCTGCAGCGCTGGCGATCCCAGTCTGTGTCGGGTCCTCGACGAGCAGCCGTTCGCCAGTGAAGCCCGATTGTCTGCGCGCTCCCGCTCAGGGCCGCTTGCCAACCTGGTCAACCCGGCAACCGGCGCAGCCCTCGTCAGCGAAGGCCCGGTCGAGCTGCGCCTTCGCGCGTTGGATTGGTCCGGCGCCATGGCCTGTACGACCGTTCGTGTCGAGATGGACAGTGCGGTCAGCCTGAGCGAAGTCCGTGATCCCGAGTCGATCCTGCACGCTCAATCGGGTGGCGCGATCCCGGCCATCGCTCCGCAAGGCGATGCGGCGCATCGCGTTGCACGCTGGTTCCTGCGCGCGCGCGAACCACTGCAGCTGAACGTTGTGCTGCATCGCGCTCGCGCCACCGGCCTGCAAGGACCGAGGGCGTTCGAGGTGGTCGAGGGCCCGCTGCAAACCGTGCTTGCTGGAGCTCGCCCTGCCGGTGAACTGAGCATTGTCTGGAATGGCGAGATCTCTGGCCAAGCCGCCGATGATGGCGTCTACGCGCTGCGAATCCAGGCTCAGGACGACTGTGGCCATACGGCCACGATGGACCGTTTCGTCCGCGTTGACGCCACGCCGCCCGAGTTGCAGCTGCTCGCCCCACCCAGTGGAACGGGTCTTCGCGCCGCGGCGGTGCAGGTGGTGGGGTCGCTGGTGGACGTGCATCCCGACACCTACCAGATCGAAGTCTCGCGATCCGCAGCGAACGGTCCATGGACCGAGATCGCCTCCGGCCGCGGCAATGTGCCGCAGGCGCGCGCGCTTGGCGTCTGGCAGACCGCGGGTGCGACTGGCCGGGCCTGGATAAGGCTGCGTGCACGTGACGCGCTCGGCAACCGCTCGGAGGTCTCATCCGAGTTCGAGATCTTGCCCCGGCCCGAGGTGTTGGCGAGTGCGCGGCTTGCGAACCCAGTGTTCTCGCCGAATGCTGACGGTGTTCGCGATGAGCTGGAGCTCATGCTGGTGCTGCAGCGTGATGCGCGCGTCGACGTCGAGATCCGTTCGAGCGCAGGCACCGTGCTCGCGCGCCCGGCCCAGGCGGTGGCTTTCGCCAGTGGCCCAGTGCGAATCGTCTGGAACGGAATGGGCGATGCCGGTGTACTGGCCGACAACACGTACCGCGTGCATGTGGCCGCTGTTGATCAGGAACTCGGTGGTGAACCTGACACGGCCGAACTCGATGCGGGACTGGACACGCAGGCGCCGGCGCTCGCTTGGCTTGCGCCGGACACCGACTACGTCAGCTGCGAGGGCTTTGCGGCACTGGAAGTCTCGGATACATGGCTGCTTGATTTCACCGCCGAGCTTCGCTCCAGCGCAGGAGCCGTGCTGCGCTCTGGCGGGGGCAGCGCCGACGCCGTGTTCGAACTGGGAGGTTTCGCCGGGCTTGCTGAAGGCGACTACGAGCTGCTTGCGCGCGCACAGGACAGCGCGGGTAATCGCAGTGAACAGCGGCGCGCGTTCACCCTGGACTGCGGCCCGCCAAGCGTGACGCTGGACGCGCCCAGGGCTGGAACCGTCCTCGCACGCGCAGCGGATCGCAGCAGCCGAGTGGTTGGTGCCGCGCGCGATCCGCATCTGCGTCGGTATCGGCTCAGCGTCGCGCCGATCGGCACGCCTGGCAATCGGTCGGTACTGCAGGATGTCGCAGGCGAGGGCGATCGGAACATCGATTTCGAGTGGCGACCCGAGCAGCCGGATGGTGACTACCTGCTGCATCTGGAGGCCTGGGACGCCGCCGGCAACCTCGCCGAGCAACGGGTGCCGGTGCGCATTGATGGAACACCGCCCATCGCGGCGATACTCGACCCGCTGGACGGGCAGCAGATCGCCTCGACACTCCAGCTCAAGGTCAACGCCACCGACGACAACTTCGCCGAACTGCGCGTGTTCGCGGCCGTACCGGCGGCCGCCGAGCGGGGCGAATGGTCGCTGCTGTATCGATCCGAACAAGCTGTCAGTGGCGATTTCCTGCCGCCCTTCAGCCTCGATCTGCAGGGCGCGCTCGTGCTCAAGCTCGAAGTCGAGGACCAGGCGGGACTGATCGCTTTCGACCAGGTGCGCGTCGAGATCGACACCCTTCCCCCACCGGTTCCGATCCAGCTCAGCGCAACGGCGGAAGCCGGCGGCAATGTCCGGCTGGTCTGGCAGGGTGGAGACGCGCCGGACCTCAGCGGCTTCTTCGTGTTCAGACAGTCCGCCACCGAGTTCATGCAGCTCAACGTGCAAGCCCTGCCGCAGCGGAGCTACCTGGATCGCGACCTTGACGATGGCGAGTGGTCCTACTACGTGGTGGCGCAGGACCGGGTCGGCAACCGTAGCCAGCCCAGCAACCTCGCATCGGCCCGGGTGGATCGCACGCCTCCTGAGGCACGCCTGCTCAGCCCGCGCAATGGCGAGCGCCTGCGTGGCCGGGTGGAAGTCAGTGGTACCGCCTACAGCGCCGACGATTTCGCCGGGTTCGAGCTCGTGGCGACGCGCCTCGTGGGTGGCGATCGTGTGGTTCTGCGCGAGTCCACCCAACCTGTGCGTTCGGCGCGACTCGCGTACTTGGACACCCTGCAGTACCCCGAAGACACGCGGATTCAACTCGCGCTGGATGCCCGCGATACCAGCGGCAACCGCAGTGGCGACACGGTCGAGGTGGTCATCGATAACCAGCCGCCGGCGGCACCGACCGGTCTGGCTGGATCCGAGGTCGGTGATGACCTCGATCTGCGCTGGAACCCCAACAGCGAGCCCGATCTCCTGGGCTATCTGCTGTACCGCAACGGACGCCTTCTCACCCACGCCGGCGCCTTGCCGGGTGATTTAAGGCCATTGACCTTTGCTCAGAACGCCTATCTTGACCAGGCGGCACCCGATGGGCCCTTGGCCTATCGCGCCTATGCGGTGGACACTGCGGGCAATGTCAGCCCGCCCTCGGCGCCGTGGGAGTTCATCCGCGAAACCGGGCCGCCGCATGCCGAGATCGTGCAGCCGTCGGCGGGTCTGGTGTTCGACCGCGCGATCGAAGTTGTCGCGCACTCCGAAGACCGCGATATCGCCAGTGTTGCTTTCCTCTACCGGGCCGCAGGGGCCACGCCTTGGACCGCGATCGGCGACCCGGTAACCCAGGCGCCCTGGCGGCGAGTGTTGGATCCGGGCGCACTGGCGTTCGGCGAGTTTGAACTGACGGCTGTTGCGACTGACACCGGCGGCCTGGTCGACCCAGCACCGACCGTGGTCCGCGTTCGCTATGCCGATCTGACGCCACCGCCCGCTCCGCAAGGTGTGCGTGCCTATGCCAACGCCTACGAAGCCCACATCGGTTGGACCCACCGCGCCGAGCCCGACCTTGCCGGCTATCGGGTCGAGCGCCAGGCTGCCGATGGGCAGTGGCAGCCCATCCACAACGGCCTGCTGGCGGGCCCGGCGACCGTCGATCCTGCGCGCCCCGAAGGCGCCAGCCGCTATCGCGTGCGGGCGCTCGACACCGTAGGCAATGTCTCCATTGCGTCGACCGAGGTCGAAGCCTTCGTGTTCGGGCTTTCCGCCCTCTACCCGCCGCTCACGCCGACCGCGCAGACGTCTTCACAGCTCAGTGCTCGCAGCCCACGCAACGGTAGCGCACAGCTCGTTCGACGCTGGAGCGATGGCGAGGACGCGCTCGCCGCGGGCGCGGTGCAATCCGGGCAGACCTTCAACATCACCGACGTGGCACTGCGGTTGGGCGTCAACAGCTGGACGCTGCGGGTCGAGGACGCACTTGGAAACCGCAGCATCCCGGCCGCGACGCGGGTTACGCGTGGCGCACTCCCGCCTGCCCCTGCCGCGCTGTCCGGCGCTGTGGATGGTCTGGGCGTGCAGCTCGAGTGGCAGGCGCCGTCGGGTCCGCCGCCGGCCGGCTACCGGATCTACCGGAACGGTACAGCGCTTCAACTGGACGCACCCAGCACGGATGAGGTGCAGGCGCAAAGCGCCGGTTCGCCGCTGCCGCAGGTCAATGATGGTGACCCGCAGACGGTCTGGGTCGAACAGGCCGCAACGCTGTCGGATGCGTTGAGCGGCGAACTGCAGCTCAGTTGGGTCACGACCCGCTTGGTCGGCGGGCTCGAAATCCGCTGGCAGAGTGCGGACCGCTCGGCCCGCGACTTCGACCTGTTCGGCTGGTTCGACGAGCGCTGGAATCTGCTGGCTGAGGTGCGCAACCAGCAGGGTGATACGTATCGCCTGGTGCTGCCCACGGCTTACCCGACGGAACAGCTCAGGCTGGTTCCGCGGCGCGCTCAACGCGTCGGCGGGCAACACGCGCTGGCCGAAGTCGAGGTGTTGCTGCGCGCCATCCAGTCGGCAACGACCTATACCGATCTCGTTGCCAATGGCCGCCACGAATACCGGGTGGCTGCGGTCTCAGCACTCGGATTCGAAGGGCCGCGTTCGCCGGTATGGGTGGCTGAAGTCGGTGACAGTCAGGCGCCGCAGCCCGTCGTGCTTGCGGGTCAACTGGACGGTCGTAACGCCCGGCTCACGTGGACCGCATCGACCGCTGCGGATCTTGCGCGCTATACGGTTTACCGCAATGGACGCCGTGTGGCCGATGTTGCCGCCGGCACCACGCAGTACGACGATGCCAACCTCGCCAACGGCCGTTATGCCTACCGAGTGACGGCCGATGATGCGGTCGGCAACGCCAGCGCGCCGTCAAACGAGATTGTTCTTGAGGTCACTGGATCGTTGCCGGGCGTGCCCAGTTTCGTAAACGCTGTGGCGCATGCCCAGCAGCCGGCGCTGTACCTGCACTGGCAAGCCGGTGCCGGCGTCACGCCCGCGCGCTATCGGCTGCACTTCAGCAGCGAGCGCGAGGGTGTCACTGATCCCTATCGCGAACTGGCTCGGCCGAGCACGTCGCCTTGGCTGCATGCCGGCTTGAGCTACGGCCAGCGTCTGTTCTATCGGATCCAGGCCGAGGACGCGTTCGGCAACCTGAGCGCGTTGAGCGCTCCGTTCGAGGCGGTCGTGCGCGATGTGTCGACACCGCCGATACCGCATCCGTCATGGCCCGGGCAGCCCGGACAAGCGCTGGACTGGCGCCAATCGCAGTTCGACGTGTGCGGTCTGGCGGAGCCCGGCGTTACCGTCGAAGTGCTTGTCAACGACCGCATCGGTGGCAGTGCGCTGGCCTCAGCCCAGGCCTCGCTCACTCAAGTCAGCCTGGATTCCGGTGCACTGGCGTGGGCCGCGTTGAGCCCGGACGGCAGACGACTGGTCTGGTCCGAGGATTCCGGGCGCAGCTATCTGCGCGATCTGTTGACCGGCACCCAGCGCGACCTCGCGCTGGATCCATTGCAGCAGGCCGCGTTTTCTGCTGATGGCGAGGCCCTGATCGGCATCGATCTGGCCCGACGGGTCGTGCGTGCGGAGCTCGGCTCCGGAGCGTCCAATGTCGTCGATCTCGGCATGGAGTCGATCGATGCGTTCGCCTCTGACGTCGCTGGCAGGCGCTGGCTGGTGCAGGGTTCGCGCGAGGGCACGAACGGCGTCTGGCGGGTCGATCTCGACAGCGGCCAAGCGCAGGTATTGGCCATCACGGAGCCCGTTGACACGCTGCGGTTTGGCGGGTGGCCCAATTCAACCATCGCCTATGCGCGGACCCGCGCCGGCAGGCTGCTGCGCGTGGACGTTGTCACCGGCAATGTCACTGCGGTCGATGTGGGGGGCGAACTCGCAGACCTTGATCTGGCCCGAACGGACGACTCGGTACTGGTCCGCTTGCGCGACGCTTCGGGCAGCCGCGTGCTGCTGGCACGCAACGGCCAGCCGGTTCGACTGCTGCATCGGGCCAACGAGCTCATCGCAGATGCGCGGTTGTCGCCGGACGGGCGTGAATTCGCCCTGCTGTACGGCGACCGGATCGAACGCCGCCGGATCGACGACGGCAGCCGGGTGGACAGCGTGGTGCGCGCCTCGACTGATGTGCGCGCGCTGAGTCTGCAGTGGACACCGTCCGGCGCGCTGCTGGTCGCAGAGACGAACAGCAGGGCGCTGACGCTGATCGCTCCTGCGGGCCAGTTCTGTGTGCGTGGCCTGCGTCCGGTCGTGGGCCTCAATCAGATCGAGACAGTAGCCGAGCGCAAAACCGGCAGCCGCAGTCTGCGTTCGCGACCGATTGATCTGAGTTTCGAAGGCAGCCAGCAAGACCAACCCGATGCCGCCATTTCCGCGCAGGACATCCGCTTCCTGCCCGCGCGCGGCATCCTGGGGCAGGCGCAGTCGGCGGTGTTGTCGGTTCACAACCGCGGGCGCGCGGATGTCGGCATGCTGGAGGTCGAGGTGCGGCTGATCTCACCCGCCGGTGACGCCCGGCGCTTCGTCCGCGAGACCACAGTCGCGCCGTCGGGTGTCGCGGTTCTGCACGTTCCGTTGGGCGTACTGGAAGCAGCGGGCGACTACCAGCTCCGGGTCGTGCTGGATCCCGATGCCGAGATCGATGAGCTCGACGAGTCCAATAACACCGCACAACAAGCGCTGTCGGTGGGCACGGATTCTTTGCCCTTGCTTCGTTTGGGCGCGAATGCCAGCACCCGACCTGCGGGTGCGCGCTTCGAGGGCGAAGCAAGGGTCGAGACGGTGTCCGCCTTCCAGGGTCGGCTGCGGCTGGCCGTGGTGGATGCTGCGGGCGAAACCATTACCCAGCTCAGCGATCAAGCGACTGGCGCGATCGGTGGCCTGTCGGCCTGGTCGACTGCGTGGT
The DNA here is from genome assembly GCF_044377145.1 of Aquimonas sp. Taxonomy (NCBI): domain Bacteria; kingdom Pseudomonadati; phylum Pseudomonadota; class Gammaproteobacteria; order Lysobacterales; family Lysobacteraceae; genus Aquimonas; species Aquimonas sp. The sequence continues at coordinate 13,997 of NZ_JBILJQ010000005.1, read as the reverse complement.
CCTGGGAGCCGCCGGCAAGCACATTCGCGGGCGAGTACTTCCTCGCGGCAAAACTGTTCGACCCTGCGGGCAACCAGGTGCGCAGCGAGCAGCTCGCGCTCAGGATCGAGTCACAGCTGTCGCTGCAGCTCAGCCTGCAGCCACTGCAGGCCCAGGCAGCGATCGGTACCGGGGTGCCGATTGAGCTCGGGCTGGACTACCCCGCCGGAAACCAGCTGATCGCCGGCGGACAGCTGCGCCTGCGCGCGATTGCGCCGAGTGGCGCCCAGCAACTGGTGTGGAGTGGCTCCAGCGGAATGATGCTGCCGGGCTACAGCCTGCGGCGCACCCTGCATTGGCTGGCCGCGCCCGCCGAGGTGGGAACCTGGAGGCTGCGTGCCGAATTCAACGCCAACGGGATCGAACGTACGCTTGAGCGTTCGGTGGAGCTGGTGCCGGCTTCGACGACCACCGGTTTGCGCGGTCAACTGCAGCTGCAGCCCGGCCTGGCCTTGCCCCTTGGGCAGGCCGCCCAGCTGTTGGCGCGGGTAGAGAATGCAGGCCTCGCCGGCAGCGGTGCCTTGCCGTTGCGGGTGCGGGTGTTCTCGGTGCCCGCTTCGGAGCCGTTGCTCAGCCATGAGCAGGGCATCGAGCTCGCGGCGGGCCAGAGCCTCGACATCCCGCTGGAGCTGGTGGGACTGGCGAATCAGCCGGCTACGTATGTGGCTGTGCTCGAGGTCCAGCGCGAGGGCCAGTGGCGGCTGTTGGCGCAGCGTGGCTTCGGGTCCATCGACGTGCAGGCGCCCGAGCTTCTGCTGCTGAGCCCCGGTGAGCAACCCATCCGCACCCCGGGCGCCGTTGAGGCCGAGATCTGGGATCTGCACTCGCGGGTGGACCGCTCCGAGTATCGGCTGAACAGCAGCAGCTGGCGCGCCCTGAGCGCCGCTGGCAACCGTTTCAGCGCATCGCTGAATGCTCTGCCCGACGGTGAGCACACGCTGCACCTGCGCGCGGTCGATACCTGGGCCAATCAGGCGGAATCTGGCCCGCACCGCTTCATCGTCGACAACACCGCGCCCGTGATCACGGTGGAAGGCGTCGAGAGCGGTGTCAGCTATCGCGCACCGGTGAGCCCGGTCATCGGGGTGAATGATCTGCACCTGGGCACCGTCTCGAGCTGGTTGAACAACCGGTCCTTTGCCTCGGGCTCGGCAGTCACCGCAGATGGCAGCTACACCCTCGAAGTGGTCGCGCGTGATCGCGCCGGCAACCGCAGCGCGCGTAGCGTCAACTTCACGGTTGATCGCACGCCGCCTGCGCTCAACATTCTCGCTCCCGTGGATGGCACAGAGATCAGAGCGGCCACGGTCGCGGTGACGCTGCAGACCGAGCCCGCGCTGGAGGTCACCGTTCGCGTCGGTGCGTGGTCGCGGACCGCATCGGCCGACGCGGCAGGTGCACTGACACTCGACGCGGTTCCGCTGCTGCTGGGCGTCAACCGCATCGAAGCCACGGCCACCGATCGCGCCGGCAATGTCTCGCCGACCGCCGCAGTCGAGGTCGTTCGTCTGGCCGACACCGGCGGACTGGTGGGCAGCCTGGTAACACCCGGCCCCAATCATCCACGCGGCCTCGGTCTCGAGCTGGCCGCGCAAGTACTCAATAGGAGCGTGTCGCAACCGGCAGCGGGCCGACTGCGCGTGCGGATATTGGCGGCCGCCGGCGAGATGCTGGCCCAGCAGTCTGTGCCGCTGAATCTGGCGCCGGGCCAAACCGCCGCGCCCGGCTTCGCCTTCGCGACCGACGCCTGGCCACTGGGCCGTCTGCTGCTGGAGCTCCATTTCGACGGACCGGCTGAAAGCCTGCTGTTGGCCAGCGCCGGTCTCGATCTGCTGGATGCACGGCCGCCCGCATTGGCGGCACTGCTGCCGCAGGCCAATGCGCTGCTGGCAAACCCGGCACTGCTGCGTGTGCGTGCGACGGACGACGATGCGCTGGCCGGGGTCGAGTACCGCCTCGGCGTTGGCCCATGGCTGTCGCTGGCCGCGGCGGCGGCAGCGAACTATGAGACCCGCATCGAACTGGCCGACGGTGCCCACGCCGTCGAGTATCGCGCGCTTGATCTAGCCGGCAATCAGACCGTTCTGGCACCGATCCTCTTCACCCTCGACAGCACGCCGCCGCAGATCCAGGTCGAAGGCGTGGTCGACGGCGGCCTCTATGGCGCTGCGGTGACACCGCGGGTGACCGTGCTCGACGCACATCCCGACCAACTCGCGCTGCGACTGAACGATAAGCCCTTCAGCTCGGACACGCCGATCAGCGTGAGCGGCAGCTACCGCCTGCATGCACGCGCCACCGATCGGCTGGGCCAGGTGAGCGAACGAACCCTCGACTTCACGCTGGATCTGGAGCCGGTGCAGCTCACTGTGGACACGCCGACGGAAGCCGCAGTACTGGCGGCCGCGCAGGTGTCGGTGCGCGGTCGGACCAAGCCCGGGGCACGTGTCAGCCTGACCGGGCTGGCTTCGAGTCACGCGGTGACGGCCGCCGGCACGGGCGAGTTCAGCATCGATGGCGTCGCGCTCGTACCCGGCGCCAACCCGTTGCAGTTGATCGCCACCGATCGTCTGGGCCGTACCAGCCCGCCGGTCGTGCGCAGCGTGTTCCGCAGCGATGATCAAGCCGCAGGAATCGGCGGTCAGCTCAGCCTGATGCCGGTCGAGATCGCCGCCGGCAGGCCCTTTGAAGTGATCGCGCAGGTCAGGGAAACGCTGGGTGCGCCGCGCCCGCAGATCGAAGCCCGCATCCAGATCGGACGAGGCGCGGACGTACTCGTCGAGAGGAACTGGCTGGCCGCACTGGGTGCGCTCGAACAGCAGACTTCGCGGCAGGCATTCGCGCCCTTGCCGAGCGTGCTGGGCAGTCACTGGGTCCGCCTGCAGGTGCGAATCGGAGCGAACTGGCAGATGCTGGATGAGACCAGCTTCCCGCTGCTTGACCGCGATCCGCCGCTGGTCACGGTGCTGGCGCCCGTGGCCGGCAGCTTCCTGCCGGGTCCGGTGGCGCTGCAGGTGCAGGCGGACGATGCCTTGAGCGCCATCCAGCGTGTGCAGGCGCGGTCGCCTGGGGGCGCCTGGCTGGATCTCGCATCGATGCCCAAGCCGAACCTCTGGGCCGGCGCGCTGGCGATCGAGAACGAAGGCGCAGCCGCCCTGCAGGTGCGCGCCTTCGACGCGGCCGGCAATGTGTCTGATATCCGCACGCATGCCGTCACCATCGATCGCAGCCCGCCGCTGATCAGTGTTCGAGGTGTGGCCGAGAACGGCCTGTATGCGGAACCCGTGCGGGTGTCGTTCACTGTGGTTGACGCAACGCCGGTGCAGACCTCGGCCACCTTGAACGGCCAGCCCCTGCAGTCCGGTCAAGTCGTTGACACCCACGGGCGGCATCGTCTGCGCATCGAGTCCACCGATGCCGCAGGCAACCGCGCCGTCAAGGCCTTCGAGTTCGAGCTCGACCTGCAGGCGCCTGGACTGCGGATCTCCGCGCCGGTGGACAACAGCATCATCCGCAACCCGATGACTCATGTGCTCGGCAGTACCGAGCCGGCGGCCACGGTCGAACTCGAGGTCGGCGCGACCCGGCGTTCGATCCCAGCTGATGCGAAGGGCCATTTCCGCTTCGATGACGTGCCGCTGCTGATTGGCGCCAACACGATCCGCGCGCGTGCGATCGATCGGGCCGGCAATACCGGCGCGTGGTCGATGCTGAGGGTCGAGCGGCGCGGCGGCTTCGCCCTGCGCGGTGCGCTGGAGCTTCCGCCGCAGCTGCGATCCGGTCAGCCGCTGCCGGTGCGTGTCCGGATCTGGAACGACGCCGCCCATGCGCAGCCGGCGGTGCGGATGCGATTGATTGCACGCATGGCCGACGCCCGCGATCGCGAGCTCGACGCTCGCCGCCTCGATCTGGCCGCAGGCTCAGCGAGCCAGTACGACCTCAGCCTGAGCACCCAGGGCTGGCCCCGCGGCGTGGTCAGCCTGCGTCTGCTGGCCAGCGATGAAGTCGAGGTGCTGCTGGCCAGCGCGCAGACCGAGCTGATCGGCAGCACGACACCGCCCGTCCTGGCGCGGCCGCAGCTGGTCCCGGTGCTGGGCCCCGGTGCGATCCTGCTGATGGTGTTGCTGATGCTTGGGCCGGCGCTGCTGCGCCTGCATCGCGCTGGAGGGCAGGGCTGATGTCGATGTCTGCGCACCACCATCCAACTGCCGGCGACGAGCTTGAGTGCTGCTGCCGGCCTCGCCGGTCGGCACCCGCGGCTGCCGCCGGCAACATCAGCCCCGCTGCCTGCGCCTGTGTGGCTGCCCGCAGCGGGCATGACGCCGGCCGCGGCCTGCAGCCCGCGGCAGTTCAGTCTGTTCTGCATCGTTCAATGGATTTTTCTTCAATGCCCCGATTCTTGACCCGCTCCGCGTCGATCAGCTGCGCGATCCTTCTGCAGGCGGGGCTCGTGCTGACCGTACTCACCGCAGCGCCGGCGGTGGCAGCGGCCGCCGGCGCCGAGGCGCAGCCATCGACGGCCATGCCCGCGAGCGAGCGGCCAAGCATCGTTCCGCACCTGCTGCGCGGCGAGGACACCAGCCACCTTTCGGCGGCCGCGCGCGCTGAGCGTGCCAAACAAGACGTCGTTGCCGACCCCGCGGTCGACCGCCCAGCCGGGCCCGCCGCCGGCTTCGTCAAGTCAGCGCGTGATGTTCTGGCAGTGATCGGATCGAGCAGCCGCACATCCGATCCCGCCAAAGCCCGCGCCGCCGCGATCGAGCAACTGCATGCCGCCGATCTGCTGGTGCGTGCGCACCAGCAGCGTCTGCCGAGCAGCAATGTCGCGCAGGCGCTGGGCTTGTCTGGGCTGCTTGAGGCCCGTAGCCAGGACGCCCTGCGCCGCTGGGACTCGGCGAGCGCAGCGATCCTGGCCGCCGCCGATGCGCTGCAGCGCAGCCCGCTGGCCAAGGCCGCACAAGTCAATCTGCAGACGAAGCTGGCCGCGCTGGATCCCGCCGGCGTAGCCGATGGCATCTACGGCAACGGCACCCTGCCGGTCAGCCGTCCGCGGCTGCCGCCGAGCGTTCCCGATACACAGCTGAACGTGGCGCCCAGCTACGCCGCTGGCGTCGACGTCGCGCCGCAGGCCGCAGATCTGCTGGCGTCCGGGGAGGTGCGCCTGAGCAGGGATGTACTCAATCAGGCCGCGCAGCTCGAACACAGCTACACCCGCATCTTCGATCTGGTGCGCTCCGAAGTGCGCACCGAATGGTCCGCCGGTTCGACCCAGAGCGTCGACAGCACACTCCGTCGGCGCGCCGGCAACGATGTCGAACAGGCCAGCCTGCTGATCGCCCTGCTGCGCGCCAGCGGCGCGGCGGCACGCTATGTGGTCGGCGTGGTCGAGGTGCCGGTGGCCGAGCTTGCGCAGCAGATCGGTGTGCCGGCTTCGCGGGTCGGCGCGGCACTTGCGGCGGCCGGCGTGCCGCATCAGCCACGGCTGTCGGGCGGGCGAGTGGTGGCGTTTCAGCTTCGCCATATCTGGGTGTCGGCGCGCGTGCCCTACGGCAACTATCGGGGCACCGTGGCCGATCTGAGCGAGCCCACCTGGGTGCCACTGATGCCGGCGCTCAAGCCCGCCAGCTTCGAGCCCGGTCGGCCGGTACTGGGCGAGGTCGCACTCGACGTTCGCGAGTGGCTGCGCGCCCAGCTGCAGTCCGAACGCTCGCAGCTGCCTTGGCCGGCCCTGCGCGAGCAGCTGTCGGCCGCGCTCGCGGCCCAACAGCCGCCGCGCGCGCTCGGCAGCCTGGCGGGCAGCCACGGGCCGGATGCCGCGCCCCTGCACCTGCTGCCCGCCAGCACGCCCTACCCGGTGATTGCCGTCAACGGCGAATACTCGGAGCTGCCCGATGAGGAGCGCCAATGGCTGCGGGTACTGCTGCATGCGACCGACACCGAGGGCGCCGCACCCCTGTTGGACGCCCGCGTCGCGCTGTCGGATCTGCAGTCGCAGCGCTTCACCCTGGCCTACCAGCCGGCCACGGTGGAAGACCAGCACCTCGCCAATTTGAACGGCGGCATGGGTGGATTCCCAGCCCACCTGATGCGCCTGCGGCCGAGCCTGCTGCCGGTGGGCCTGCCAGCCCAGCCCGGGCAGGGCATCGTCGAGGCGGGCGCAGTGCACCGGTTGGAGATCCGCCTGCAGTCGCCGGCCGGCGAGCTCTCGCACAGCCAGCGCCTGATCGCCGGCAGCCTGGCCGGCTTCGCCATCGATGCCCACGGCGACGGCCGCATCGAGCAGCCGCCCGAATCCGGCGGCGACCTGCTGGCCGGCCCGCCCGCGGGCGCGGTGCTCAACCAGTTCGCGCAACGCTATCTCGCCCACTGGGCACAGGCGGACGCCGAAAGCGCGGCCGCGTTCGGCGTCCGCGTGATCCGCCCGCTGCCGGCCTTGGCCCTGGCGCTGCCGCAGGTGCAGCCGGAAGGTGCACTCGGGCTGGTCGAACGCTTGAAATTCGAGGGCGTGGCGCTCGATGCCGGCCTGCGCCCACTGGAGCCATTCTCGTTGCGCGACACAGCAGGCGATGAGGCCGCCTGGCTGCGCGTCTCGTCCCTGCACGGCAGTGCGCTGGAGTCGCAGCAGTTCATCACCCAGTGGGCGGTCGACTCGATCTCTGCAGACCGCGCTCTGCAGCTGGCCGCGGCCCGTGGTCTGCCGGTGCTGCAGCTAGGCGCCGCCAGCACCACCGACGCTCTCGGCGCCCACCCCGCACGGGTGCGCACTTCGGTCGCGCACTGGCTATCGCGCGGCTTCGAGGTCCAGATCCCGCAGGCCCCGCTCACCCTGGACGCCTGGACAGGCTCCGCCTGGCGCGTGGAAAACCCGGCCACCGGCGAAAGCGGCTACTTCCTGTCCGGCGGCTATGCCGGCGGCATGACCGCCGTCCCACCCGGGCTCTGGTACTACCAGGATTTGGCCGAGATCCTGGCGGACCCTTATGCGGAGCCGCCGAATGAGGATCCGCTGGCCGCGGTGCTGCTGCTGCTGGACTCGACCGCACAGGACCAGAGCGCATTGGCGGGCGAGCCCTACGCCAGACCGCTGCGAGTGATTGCCATCGACGCACAGGGGCGGCCGGTGCAGGGCGCCAGCGTCGACTGGATCGAGCGAGAGGGCCGCGGCGTATTGCCCGCCGCCGGTAGTGCGGGCCGTGTCGTCACGCTGACCGATCGCAAAGGGGCGGCGACCGTGAACGCCCAGGCGCCGACATCATCGACTGGCCTACTCTGGAACTATCTCCTGAATGCGCAGGGGCGTCGAACCCGTGCATTTCTCGCGCAGGTTGAGGTGATGGCCGATGCACAAGAGGGGCGCCTGACCACGGGCGAGGACTATCAGCTGAACATGCTGGCGGGTCCACTGGCTCGACTGGAATGGGTCCCAGCCCTGGGGCCTGTCGATTCCTTCGTCGCCCCGGTCATGTTGGGGTGGATGAATTTTGATCGCTGGAGCTACGTTGCTCCCCAGGTTCAACACGTCAATTTCAACTTGCTGGCCTACGACCGGTACGACAACCCGATCGGGGCGCAGGAGGTCGAGATCGTCGTCGAGGATACCCATTCTCCGCAGTGCGTTGCGCTCGCCGATCCCGCTATTCCTATCATCCCGAGCGCGATCTACACCGCGGAGTCCGCCTGCCCTGCTGGCACGCCCTTGCTTGGCCAGCACGCCTGCCTGCAGCCAGAACTCGTGCGGTACCTGGAGCCGGACGGCGCCTTGGGCGTCAGTGCCGTGCCGACCAATATGTGGAACAGCGATGTCCGGCTGCGAGCGAGTGGCCCGGGCGGCGTCGAGGTCAGCCGTAGCTTCCACGTGGGTGCCGGCGCCTACGCTGTGCTGGGCGATAGTCCCCGCTGCTATCCCTTTGATCCGCCCGGGGTGATCGTTGAGGTGGTTCACCCAGAAGCGAAGCGAACCACACGAGTCGGTGAAGCCTTTGCGGCGCCCAGGCGATTCGCCTACTACTCGATCGGATCCCTCCCAGCGAACCCACGCCTCGATCCTCAGATCTTCGGGCTCACAGAGCTGACCCAGAACCCCTTCCGGGCGCGCGGCGCCGAGGTTTCGGCCCTGCGCTCTGAAGGCAACGGCTGGTTCGAGTTTGATGTTGTCGCCGGTGCGGAGCCTGCGAAAGTCGAGCTTTTCGCTGAGTTCGCCTACACCGCCGACGGCGCCCAGACCGGGCGGTACGAGCGGCATATCAGCCCGGGCTGGGCGCTCCAGCTGGACGATCCGACGTTCAGCCCCAACCCGCTCGACCTCAACGAGTTCCAGCGCACCACGACTGATGTCGATCTGAATGCTCCGGTGCAGCCAGAAACATGGCGGCCGAGAATCTCGATCCTCAGCGACAACGGGGCAGGAGAGAGCAGAACCTTCTGCCAGGATGTCCCCGGCAAAACGTGTGTCCTGCGCCGAGGATTCGCCTTCGACGCCACCAAAGACCGGTTCCTTCAATACGTGGTCAACCCGGGCTCTGAGAACCCGCTGGAATCCGCCCGCGTACCGCTGCAGATCGGCAGCCGCATCGTCGCCGCCTACGGCAGCCTCAAGGGCACGGCCCCCTTGCCCGAGCTTGAGACCCTGTTCGGCGAGCGCTTCCCGCGCAGCATCGAGATGCAGACCGAGATCGACGTGCAGACCGACTACGTCTGCCAGAGCGGCTCGCGCTTCATGTTCGCGATTGGCCAGGACGCCACCGTGGACTTGGAGGTGTTCGCGCTGGAAGAAGACGGCAGCCGCGGCGACTCGGCCCTGCTGGCCATTGATGCCGAGGCGTTCTCGGCGGGCGTGCACGAAACCCAGCTGCGCGCCGCCGAACTGCCCTTCGGCGTCTATGAGTTCGAGCTGCGCGCGCGCACTGACGATGAGGACGAAACCCACAGCGGGCGGCTGATTCACCGTGAGCAGCGTCGCGGTGCCCTGCCGCTGGCGCGCAGCCTGGTGAAGGGCGTGGACGTGTACGACGGCCATGCAGTGATCAGCGCCGCGGACGTCGCCATCGGTGGGCGCGGCCCCGGCCTGCGCTTCACCCGCACCTATGCCTCGCATTCTGGCGACGAGCCCAGCCTGCTGGGGCGCGGCTGGCAGTCGGACATCGAGGCGCGCGTGGTCGGCGACACCTGCGGCAGCTACGTGGTCACCGGCGCCGCCGGGCAGGGCCAGCGCTACGTGCCCGCCGGCCTCGACGCCGCCGGCCAGCCGCGCTTCCGCTCCGGCAACGGCTTCCACGGCACCTTCCGTCTGGTCGCAGACAGCCCCGGCAGCTTCGATTTCTTCAGCAAGGACGGCACTCGCCATCACTTTGGCGAACGCAGTGCGGACGGCACCCGGCTGAGCTTCATCGAGGACAGCAACGGCAACCGGGTGCGCTACGAGTACGCCATGGTTGGCAGCGAACACGTGGTGCGGCGCATCGCCGACGATGCCGATCGCGCGCTGTCGTTCGACTACCAGGTGCTGCGCCTGCAGCGGCCGGGGCCGCTCGGGTTGCCGATGACCGAAAGCCGAACCCTGTTGCGCAACCTGCAAGGCCCCGAGGGCCTGCGCATCGACTACACCTACCACGACGACGGCAACCTGCGCTCCGCCGTACGTTCCGGCGGCGGCAGCGGCGCGCGCACCGAGACCTACGAGTACCAGGACTTCGGCGCGCTGTGGGTCCGCCAGCCCGGCGGGCAATCCCGTCGCTACCACTTCGGCTTTCGCCTTACCCAAGCGCGCAACAGCAGTTTCAATTCCACCCGCGACTACCGCTGGCAGCTCGGCTGGACCGGCGTCGGCCTGCCCGATGGCAATGTGATGCTGATCCCCGAACAGCGGGTGGAATCGCTCAGCGAGACCGATGCCGGCACGGTCGGCTTCACCTACCAAGGCCTACGCGGTCTGTCGCCCACCTCGACCGTGGTGGTGGACGCCCGCAGCAATGCCAGCACCTATCGACTGAACCTCGTCGGCGCCACCGAGCAACTCACCAGCCCGGCCGGCACGACCACCACCGAGTGGGATCTTGAGCACCTGCAGCCGCGGTCGGTCACCGATGTGCTGGGTGCAGTCACCACCTACACCTACGACGCCCACGGCAACCGCCTGAGCGAGAGCATCGCGCACCAGGGCAATCTCTCCCGCAGCTGGACCTATGCGCCGCCGGAGGCCTTCGCGGTGCCGATCAAGGACCGCGTGCGCACCGCCGTCGACGCCCGCGGCATACCTGAAACCTTTGCCTACGACGCCCGCGGCAACCTCAACGGCCGCAGTCGCGGCGGCGTCGGCGAGACCTACGGCTACTCCGCGCGTGGCGACCGCACCAGCCGGGTCGACGGCCGCAGCGAACTCGTGACCTACGCGTTTGACGCCTACGGCCATGTCACCACCGAAACCGATGCGCTCGGCGTGCGTCGCGGCGCCAGCTTTGATGCCCGCGGGCGCATGCGCAGCGAGACCGACGGCGCCGGCGTCACCACCGAGTACAGCTACGACGCGCTGGATCGCCTGACCCTGGCCCGCCATCCGCTGGGCGAGCGCAGCACCGTCTACACCTTGGGTGGCCGCCAGCGGGTCGACACCGACGAGAACCGCAACGCCACCACGCGGACCTACGACGGCCAGGGCCGCCTGTTGTCCGAAACCAATGCCGCCGACGATACGCGCAGCTTCAGCTACGACGACCACGGCAATCTGCTCAGCGAAACCGACTTCCGCGGCTTCAGCACCACCCACACCTACAACTCGGCCAACTTCCGAGTCAGCACCTCAGCGCCGCTGGGCAAGTCGATCATCTACACCCACGACGCACTGGGCCATGTGCTTACCGAAACAGTCAGCGGCATCGGCGGTGAGCGCCGGTCCCGATTCGCGTATGCGCACCCGCTCAACCTGCGCACGCGCGAGGCGCACTTCATCGGCGCCGACGCCGGCTGGGCCGAGACCCTCACCACGCGCGACCCCAACGGCAACGCCACCCGCATCGTCGATGCCAACGGCGGTGAAACGGTCCAGGTGTTCGATGACCGCGATCGCCTGACCTCAAGCACCGGCCCGGAAGGCCGCCGGCAGACCTTCGGCTACGACGGCGCCGACCAGCGCATCAGCGAGACCCTGAACAGCACGCCGCCGCGCGAACAAGGCTGGGAGTTCGACGCCCGCGGCCAGCAGATCGCCGCCATCGACGGCACCGGTGCGCGCTGGGAGCAGGGCTTCGACGGCGCCGGCCGGGTCACCCAGAAGATCGACCCGCTGGGCAACACCGTCACCTACAGCTACGACGCCGCCGGCCGCCTTGAGAGCGAAAGCGGCCCGCGCCCCGGCCAAGTCACCACCTACACCCTGGACGCCGTCGGCAACCGCATCACCGCGGCCAGCTCGGACGGCCGCCTGATCACCTACGCCTACGACGAGCTCAATCGTCGGGAAAGCGCGAGCGATGGCATCGGCAAATTCGAGGGCTACAGCTACGACGAAGCGGGCAACATTATCGAGCGCACCGACGGCCTGAACCGGCCGACGGTTTCGACGTGGAACGCGCTGGGCTACGAGACCCGGCGCGTGCTGCCGGCCGGCGACAGCGGCCCGCGCGTGCTGGAGTTCAGCTACAGCGTGCACGGCGACCTGCTGAGTGAAACCGACGCCAATTCGAACACCACCACGCACACCTACGACGGCCTGGGCCGCCGCATTGGCTCCACCCTGCCGAACGCTGCAGGCGGCAACACCCGTGCATGGAAGCTGGACGCGCTGGGCAACGTCTTGGAATACACCGACGCCGCCAGCCGCACCACCCTATACAGCTACAACGCCCTGAACCACCGCACCGGCCAGCGCGACCCGAGCCCGCCCGGCACCACCCAGATCTGGGTGCCGGATGTCGCCGGCAACGTGCTGAGCCACACCGACCGCCGCGGCATCGTCCACGGCACCACCTACGATGCCGCGGGCCGGCCCACGGTACGTACCCGCGACGGCCTGCCGATCGAAACCCTGGACTACGACGACGCCGGCCGCGTCGAAGCCGTCACCGATGCCCGCAACCAAACCACCCGCTACACCCTGGACGCCGGCGGCTCGCGCCTGACCGACACCCGCGCGCTCGGTTTTGTTCAGCGCTGGACCTACACGCCCTGGGGCGGCGTCAAGACCCAGACCGACGCCGACGGCCTGACCACCCGTTTTGACTACGACATCCGCCAGCGCCTGACCGAGCAAACCGACCCCGGCGTCGGCCCCACCACCCACGGCTACGACCTCGCAAACAACCGCACCTCGACCGAGCGCCCCGGCAACGCTGAGTGGGGCTTTGACTATGACGGCGCCGACCGTCTGGTCGCCGTCGACAGCCCCGAAGGCCACACCACCGTTTACGGCTACGACCGCCATGGCAACCGTGAGCGCAGTCAGGATGCGGCCGGCCACGCCACCGTCTACCGCTTTGACGCCCGCCATCGGCTCACCAACATCGACCACCCGATCGGCGGCGACGAGGCCTTCGGGCACAACGGCGAAGGCGAGCGCACCTCGCACACCGACCGCAGCGGCCAGACCATCACGCTCAGCGTAGACGGCCTCGGCCGCACCACCGCGCGCAGCTACAGCGCCGCTGCGCCCGGCGACATCGGTAATGAGAGCTTCCAGCTCGACGGCGACGGCCGCCCGACCCAACTGAGCCAGTCCGGCGGCAGCGACGGCATCGCCCTGACCCAGCGGCGCTACAACGGCCAAGGCTGGCTGGAAACCGAAACCGACCGCTACGGCCAGCGCACCGTGTGGACGCATGACGAAGTCGGCAACCGCACGCGCCGCGAAGACCCGGCCGGCATCACCAGCTACCAGCCCGACGCCCTGAACCGCACCACCGCGGTGACCGTGCCCGGCGCCGGCAGCACCAGCCTCGACTACACCCCCGCCGGTCGCCTCGACACGATCACCCACCCGAACGGCGCCAGCAGCCGCTACGGCTACGACGCTGCCGGCCGGGTCGAGACCATCACCCACAGCCACAGCGGCGCGCAGGTCGCGCGCTTCGAATACCGCTACGACGACCGCGGCAACCGCGAACGCGAAACCCGCATCGACGGCAGCGGCAGCAGCGCCCGCACCCAGGTCACCGACTACGGCTACGACCGCGACGATCGGTTGACCGAAACAAGCGTCCTCGGCACCGACAACAGCATCACCACCACCACCTACACCCTCGACGCCGTTGGTAACCGCACGCGCGAAGAAGTGCGCCGCGGCAGCACCACCGTCAGCGACACCCGCTACACCTACCAGGCCCATCAGCGCCTGATCCAAACGCAGGACAGCGTCAGCGGCATCACCACCGACTACACCTACGACGCCCGCGGACACCTCATCACCGAAACCACCAACGGCCAAACCACCACCTACCGCCCGAACGCCCAGGACCGCCTCGCCACCCTGACCCTGCCCGGCGCCCCGCCGGTGCACTACAGCTACGACGCCGAAGGCAAACGCGTCGAACGCCGCACAAACACCGACGTCACCCGTTTCGGCTGGGACGGCCCAACGCTACGACGCGAAACCAACGCCGCCAACAACGTCCTCGAAGCCCACGACTGGGCCGCCGGACGCATCCTCGCCAGCCGCAGGCTGACCGACACCCGCTACGCCCAACACGACGCCCTGCGCAGCCCGATCCGCTGGAGCAGAAGCAACGGCGCCGAAGCCGGCCAACTGCGCTACGACGCCTGGGGCGAAACCACCGCCAGCGCGACCGACCTGCCGCGGATCGCGTACACGGGGCACTACCGGGAGCGCGAAGGCAGCTCGTACTACGCGCAGCAGCGGTACTACCGGCCCAACCTCGGACGGTTCAACAGAATCGATCCGTGGGAGGGCGATGTCCTCAATCCGATCACGCTCAACAAGTACCTGTACGCCGTCGGCAACCCGTTGCGCT
>NZ_JBILJQ010000107.1:0-11137 GCF_044377145.1 Aquimonas sp. | reverse complement strand
CAGCTGAGCTGCTCAGCACACCCGGCGCGCTCAAGGCCAGATCCACACCCGTTGAGCTCGATCTGCCGGAGGTGGTTAGTTAGAAAAAACGTCGCCGAGTGTTGGGAAAGGGTTGACACGTTCCGCAGGTAGGTGAGGTGGGCGGACGCTTACGGTCGATGACGATACCGTCGGCGGCGAGGCGATGCGGATCAAGGCCAAGCAGGGCTTCGCCCTGCCACGCGAGTTCTCGCTGGATCTTCAAGCCATCCGCGCCCAGCACGGCAACGCCGACTTCGAGGACTGCAACCACTTCGAGGTCGGCGTCGCGCGCAGCTTCGTGCCGATCGATGCATATCCCGGCTATTCGGATGCCTAGCATCGAAAGCATCGACAAGTCCAAATCTGCCGGAGGCCACGGCACGGTGTGGGCCTCCGGCCAGCGCAGGCAGTGAAACCGCGCGGCGGCGCTCGTACAGGCAATTCGCGTCGAATGCGCGCGGCAATTGGGAGAACTGCTGAGGCGCCGGAGCGAGACAGCACACCACTCGTAAGCGTCGGGCTGGAGAACAGCGAATTCACCTCGTCCGCATCGAAATCGGAATCGCGCCGGGCAGAGTCTGAAAAAATCCTTCCACAAGAATGGTTCGAAGACCGTCTCCGAGCGTGTGCAAGCACCGGATCATTTCGCGGCTGTGCGCGATCCATCTTGCTACGTTGGGCCCGCTCGCGTTAGTTGGTCCAAGCCACTCAGCAAGCTGGCAACTATCGTTGTCAGGCCTATCTGAACCATAAAGCACCCCAAGCAATTGTTGGCACTTCCTGCTCAAGGTCGCGGCGAATCATTGATTCAATACCAATCGAGTGCGCTCAAGCTATCGCCAACCATATACAGGCCTATCAAGAACATTATCCAGGCCATCGCCTCGTTTGCATTCCGGGACAGTAGCGCCTCCAGCTTTGTCAAGATGGCGGCAACATGATCGTGCAGGAATATCCGCGCAGAGAGTAGCAACAGCGCGGGTGCGACCATCACCACGCAATAACCGAACAGCACTGCACTGCGTCCGGCCAGCGACAACTCCGATGCGGTCAAGAAACCGATCGCGGCCAGATACGGGATCATCGAAGCAGCCTCGATCACGGCTGCCGTCAATGCCAGTGCGACGAACGCACCGATGGGGGCCGATGGATCGGTCGCACGCGCCCGCATCCGCATTTGTAGACTCGGCCCGGAGCAGGCCAGCTTTTCCGCGCGGCGGGCGACACGACGTTCTTTGCCCGCTTTCGTCCAAGGCTCCACCAGTACACCGAGCGCCATCAGACCGATACCGATGACCAACTGAGCAATTCGTAGCGGTTGCGAATTTCCCGTCTCCTGCAATGTGTCGAGCAGCGTTGATGCCCCGAGTAGCAACGCAATCCCCAGCAGCAGATAGAACGCGGCCACCGTGCCAAGGAACAGCAGAATCCTCCCCGGGTGCGGACGGCCGGGAGCCAACATCAAAAACAGTGGGATGAGCAACGTGCCGAAACTGGTGCTATCAACCAGCGCCAGTAGCACAAGCGGGGCGATCAGTTCGATATTCACCGCCAGTAGCGCGAGAACGCGTCCATTGGCGTCTGAGCTGAGCTGTCATTGTGTTCGGCGAGAGTAACAGGCACGAATAACCTCGAATTGGAGATTCTCTTTCTTGAAGACAACAAGGCTCAACCAATGTTCTGTGTGGGAGGGCTAACACCAGAGCTGGGGCGCGTGCGTTGGCACGTCGGCTCCAATGAATCGTTAGACGAATCCACTACGCGGCAGATTGATCCACCCTCGACTCTCGCACCGGTTCGGTGTACCCGCCGTCTGGCGGTTCTTGCGTTGCGAGGGTATCGCTGTGAACGCATCCGATCAATCGGAAACCGACACCGCGCTGCCTTCGGTGACCATAGCTGGCATCCAATCAAGCCGCATGACCAGCAGGGTCGATATGCCTTGAGGATCAAGTAGCGCGGCTGGGCCGACGGGGCAGAGCGGGGCAACGGGGCGCATCAATGGGGTAGGCCTGGCTTCGTAGGACGCTCTGCGATCTCGGGGGCCGCTCCGCGTATGCCCCTTAGTTCAGCGTTGTAGCGGAATCGCCTCCGTCCTGGCCGAAGTCCCGCGCCAGCGGCGCCTATGCGCTGAGACAGAACGGCGCACACTTCGCCCTGCACTCCGCGACCGTCAGCTGGGTCGCGCGGCGGGGGGCGGGGAGTGTGATGCGGCGAAACAAGACCCGCTCTTGATACTCTTGATTTGGACAGTACGCTTGACACGGATTCTCTGCGCTGATCAAGCTTCGCGCCCCGTTGGCGCGTCTCCCATCTCGCGCCACTTCTACGCCGACGGCCCCGCCCGGACGCGCCCTGTCCAGCTGAGCCGACCCATGCCTGAAGCGATCAACCCCAAGACTGCCTATCTCATCGTCCTGCTGCTGATCTTCGGCCTGCCGTGGCTGTTCTGGCGACTGGCCCGCACGGACGACGTCGCCCCCCTGCCGGTGGTGCAGATCGTGGCTGGCATCCTGCTGGGGCCGGGCATCGCTGGCGCGCTGTTCCCCGAGGCGCACGACGCGCTGTTTACGCCCACCGTGATCCACAACCTCAACGGCATCGCGTTCTGGGCGGTGATCGTGTTCCTGTGGCTCGCCGGCATTGAGCTGGACCTCAAGAAGGCGTGGATCGGCCGGCGCGAAACCGCCGTCACGGCTGGGCTTGCGATGCTGGTGCCGCTGTTGTTGGGCGCGGCGACCGCGCATTTCCTGCTTGGCTGGCAGCCGGGACTGATTGGGCCCAATGCCTCGGAGTGGCAGTTCGTGGCCGGCGTCGGCATGGGCTGCGCGGTGACCGCGCTGCCGATCCTGATGCTGATGATGGAGAAACTCGGCATCCTGCGCACGCCGCTCGGCCAGCGCGTGCTGCGCTACGCCAGCCTGGACGACATCGCGATCTGGGTGGTGCTCGCCCTGATCCTGGTCGACGCCGAACGTCTCCTGCACCAAGTCGGCTTCCTGGGCGGCTTCGTGGTGGTCGCCCCCTGGGTGCGCCGCGGGCTGCAGCGCGTCGGCGACGTCGACCGCTGGGCGCTCGGCCTGGTGTGGCTGCTGGCCTGTTCGCTTGCGTCAGATGCGGCGGGCCTGCACTTCATGGTCGGCGCCTTCCTCGCTGGGGTCATCATCGACCGCGAGTGGTTCAAGGAGGAACACTACGATCTGGTGCGTCACCACGTGCTGCTGCTGCTGATGCCGGTGTTTTTCCTTTCAACGGGCCTGCGCACCGACTGGGACGCCGGCGGCGCGACCGTGTTCATCATCGCCGCCGCGCTGCTGGCTGCCTCGGTGGCGGGCAAGCTGGTCGGTGTGCGGATCGCCGGGCGTCTGCTCGGCTGGAAACCCGGCGAGGCGCAACTGATCGGCTGGCTGCTGCAGACCAAGGCTCTGATCGAGATCATCTTCGCCACCATCCTGCTCGACAAGGGTGTGATCTCGGCCGATGCCTTCACCGCCCTGCTGCTGATGGCTGTCACCAGCACGGTCCTCACCATCCCGATGGTGCGAAAGCGCGCGCCGGCATTGGTGCAGGCGAGCGGCGACTGATCGGCGGCCCTACTACACCTCCGATACAACGCCGGGTGCCAGCACTTTCACCCCGATGCTGCGCGTGGCCTGCACGACGTACGAGGTGATGGTCTGGCACTGCGGTCCCGCCTCGCCTGGGCGGCACATCGCGCCCGTCGTTGAACGAAGGCAGCAGCGACTTCTGTCCAGCTCCGACCACGCTTACACAATCTTCCACAGGAGCGCGCGCAGCGCGCGGCCGACGAGTCTGTACAGTCCCGCCGCCGCTGGGTTGGTCGCATCGCGAGCGACTGCCGTCGACAATCTTCGGCAGCACAGCAGGCCAGCGTTTTGCCTATCGGTGCGGAAGCCGGGTCGGAGCGACCCGATTCCGCGGAACGACCCTGCAAGGATCCTGGTCGGGCCGAGCACAGCAGTACGCCAGTTCGCGTCTGGCGCCCAAGCACTCGAATCGAACATGCCCCTGTCGTGCAAGCCCGGCTCGCACTCACGTGAGTGCAGGGAAGCACTGCTTCTTCCAAGCCAGCAACGGAGTTTCCAAATGCAGCGCAGCGCACTTTTCCTGGCGATCGCGGTTGCCGCTCTCGGTACGGCCAGTACAGACGCGTGGGCCAAGCAGCCCAAGGCCGGTCACAAATTCAAGGGCAGCGTCGAGGTCCAGTACCGCACAAATAACAACATTTCGGTGGCGCCTTCTTCCGGCGAGCGCTTCGATTACGCTGAGCTTTCCGAGTTCGGCATTGAAGACGAAGAGGACCTGGGGGCTGACGACTCCAAGGAGGAAGACGAGGACGAAGGCGATGCTGGCGACGATTTCGGTGACCTCATCGATGTCGAGCCGTCCGAGGACGAGATCGAAGAAGACGATGCCGTCGACGAGGATGGCGATGGCATCGACGACCTGATCGACCCGGATGACGGTGGCGTTGTCGATTCTGAAAGCCGCTTCACCACCAAGGTCGGCTTGGCGCACAAGTACACGTTCGCCAGCGGCACAACGTCCTGGAACAATGGCATCCGCTTTGCCACCGACACACACAACCAGCGCGATGATCTGGACAAGTTCAATTGGGCGGTCACCACCGGCTTCGATTTCTCGCCGGCCGGAAGCAAGCACGGCTTCAAGCCTTCGCTGTCCTACGTCGCTCTCGACAAGGACAACAATGAGTTCGCAACCACCTTCGTGGTCTCACTGGGCTACACCTATGAAGTCAACAAGCGCCTCGGGCTGAGCGCCACCTACAACTACCAGGACAAAGACATCACCAAGCCGACCGCGCCTGACGCCCGCGTCGACACCCTGGCCTTCGGTGCCGACTTCAAGGCTACCGACGACGACATTTTCAAGTTGAAGTACGCCCCGAAGGTGGAAGACTCGACCCAGGTCACGCGCAACACCGACGCCTGGGGCTGGGAACTGACCTACACGCGCAAGCTACCGTGGGACATGACGGCAGGCGTCGGCTACAAGTTCGATTCCGTCAACCACAAGAACCTGTCGCCCAGCCGCGAGGACGACAACACCACTTGGGGCGTGCAGCTGACCAAGGACGTCGGCAAGTGGCTATCGCTTGAAGTCGGCTACGAAACCCGCGACCGCGAGTCGAGCATCCAGAGCAAAGACGCGAGCAACGACAGCGCCTTCATCGGCGCAACCTGGAAGTTCTGATGGGCTTTACTGCGGGACGGCGTGCTGCCGTCCCGCGGTGTCGTGTCGGGCGAAGCTCCCCGACACCTTGTTCGGCGGCCCGCCACACGCGCCGACTGCGGCTGCGTTCTTGAGCGGGCGCATCGGCATGGCGTGTGCGCCACCGGGATCGTTGCTCGGGTGGAAGCGCCGTTGAACCCCGCGTACTGATCGAACCTGCTGCCCTCAGCCGGCCCGATCAGCGACCCGGATGTCCAGACCATGCTCAGCAGCCTGCTTGCTGCACTCGAATCGAGCGGCGTCGACTACCTCTCCATCCGCGACGACGACACCGGACGCCGCCGAGGCTTCTGGATTCATGGCCGCATGCGGCTCGGATGTTTCGATGGCGAACGACGCGGTCACCGCGTCGCCCGTGTCAAGCAAAGCCGAGTCAGCGCAAGAACCCTGACGGATGCAGCGGTCGCAGCGTGCCGTTGAGCGGCCACACGCCTGATCTGATCGATCAAGGCTTCCGGCGAAAAGTCGGCCTCATTGGCGACGTGCCAGGTGAACGCCAGCGTGCCCCAGTGCGAACCACGGCCGTCGGAGAACACCTCGTAGTCAATGAAGCAGTGCCGGTCCACGTGTCAGGTCCCGACGTGAAAACCCAGTTCGCACTCCGCACAGCCGATGTGATCGAGCGCCATGGACATGGCCAGCATGTAGCTTTGCGCCCGGTAGCCGTGGACAACGCGCAGGCGGTGGCCTGCGACATCATCGAGCTCCGGCTCCTTCGCCGGGTAATCGTCATCGTGCGCCTCGATGTAGGGCCTGGAGAGGCGACGCACTGCGGCGACTACGGCAGCGCAGCGCACCCTTGCACCGGGGTCGAACACCAGGATGCCCACGTTCTCTCGATCAACCCCGCGGAGGGCTTCCACGACCTCGGCGTCCGATGCACTGGTTCGAATCGCGAGCGCATGGCCCGGGTTCGCGGCGCGATCGACGCGGGCTGCGGCACAGCTGAGCCGCGTGGACGCCGACGATTGCGGCGATCATGCCCCCAGCGCTGATCGCTTACGCAGCCAACCGCATCCCGCGGGTTGTCGAGCCGATCGAACTACATCGTTTTCGGCATCCTTTTCATTGCTGAATCAGGCGAGCCTTCGGCCAACCTCGATCTGAGATCTGCCGTGCCCGACAACATTCTCACCAGCGCCGAGATCAAGCGCCAAGGCTTGGCGGTGATCGAAGAGAGGCTGGCGCGCGGGCCGGTGCATCTGATGAAACGTAACCGGCGCGCGGCGGTTGTGTTGAGCGAAGCCGTACGCCAGCGCCTGCTGGAGGGCAAGCCCCGCATGCCCACCGGCGAAGGTGCCCTGCGCTGGTTGCTGACGCAGTCGTCCCACGGCCAACGCAGATGCGAGGAGATCGACGCCGGACTGCAAAAGGGTTGCGACGGGTGATCGTCTTCCTCGCTGCCAACGCGCTGATCTACTTGATCGAGGGCCAAGCCGATCTGACCGGGCGCGTGCGCGAGAAGCTGGAGACCAGACGCGGGTCGGTGGGACCACAGCGAAGCTCGCGTCAGGGCGAAACTGCGTCTGCCCTTGACAGCGGCGGCACAGTGGCCGCCCTTCGCCAGCGAAGGCTGCGACGTTTGCACGCTCGTTCAGTCCGCCGTCTGCGCAGCCGCGTAGCCGAGTGCGAAATGGGGCTGCAGGCGACGCCAGAAGTCGGCATTGATGGCGTTCCCCGCGAGGGTCGCGCGGCCGACTTCGAGCTCGGCCAAGGCGGCATAGAACGCGCTGCGGTCGCCGTCCAGGAAAGCGATGTAGGCGCGCACGTGTGCGTTCCACCGAAACGGCGCATCCTCGGCCTCATTGGCACGCAGACTCGCCTGCGCGGCGTCGCGGGCGGCGTCGATCTCGCCAGCCTCACCGCGCAGCTGCGCCACATGCCAGCGCGGACTGCCGCGGGTTTCGCCGGTGTGGGCGATCCAGGCTTCAATCAGGTCGGCAGCCTGACGCGGGCAGGCCGCCTCCGCCAGCACCCTGAATCCGCTGCCCGGGGTCTGATCAAACTGCTGGTAGTCGAGCTCCAATGCGGCTGGCAGCTGCGCCGCATGCAGTGCGTCGCAGTCCGGGGACGCGGCGCCGGTCGATCCAGGCAGCGCTGCGAACGCGAGCACGACGGCGGCGATCGAAAGCGCGGCCCGGCGCATGGAGTGCTGAGGCGCTGCTTGCGAAGAACGCTGCTGGCATGTCATTGGTTTCGCTCGGGTGCAGTAGAGGTTCCGTGACTGCCGGATGCGGTGAGGGTTCCCGTGCACGTTTTGCGTCGCGGATGCGACATCGCGTGCGGGCTTCAGGGCTGGCTTTGCCACGTCCCCGAGCCCTCAAGACCTGCCGGGGATCGACTGAATCCACGCCCGTCCCGCGCAGGTCAACGCTGTTCCAAATCGCCGCGGGGCCGAGCCGGTTTGGCCTCTGGCGGCCTGCAGTGGCTGCAGGCCGGCCCGCACCGCGCATCAGTCGCCGCCGCAGCCGCCGCAGCCGGATCCGCCACCATCCGAATCACTATCGGAGCTGCTGGAACCGCCTCCATCGCCGCTGGAAGGTGGATGGCGCAACTCGTGGTAGCCGGCTAGAGCGGTACCGGCGAGAACGGCAGTGCCGCCCAAGGCAACCGCCAGCGCCAGTTGACCTTGGCGCGGCGCGCGCAGGCTCAACGCATGGCGTGCCTTCTGCACGCCCAGCAGCTTGCGTCCCGCGCGTGTCGCGCCAGGGCGGTTGAGTTGAAAGACCAGCGCCATCGCAATGGTCATCATGAGCAGAATCACCAGCAGCACAATCGGGCGCTCGCGGAGCACGCCAATCGCGATCTTGGCGGCGCCGAAAGTCGCCAGCAACCAGAGCGGCAAGGCGCTCAGCAGGGCGATCCGTCGAGCGGCTTGTTCCGAGTGCCACCAACCGTAGCGCACCAATTGTTCTCGCAGCTGCTGCACCGGCCCGGCCTTTTCTGCCGGCGCCAGGCGCGCGGTGGGCCCACAGAGATTCGGCAGCAACGTGCGCAGCAGGCTGTCGTCTGGCGGCTCATCTTTGAGCCGCACCAGCTTCTTGCTGGAGGCGTCCCAGCCGAGAAAGCCCTCTTCGTGCAAATGGGCGGTGGCGGTATCGATCACTCCCCGCGGGCCGCCGCGCAGGTAGGCCAGCTGCCACACCGGCACCTCGCCAGTCGGGAGGCTGCGCGCAGGCTCGTGCTTGAGTCGATGCCAGATTCGCCAGCAGAGGCTCGCCATCACGCAGGCGCCCAGCAGGGTCAGATACAGGCTGAGGAACTCCGGCCCACGCAGGTTGAGCGGGCCCGGGTAGGCCAGCGCGCTGGCCGCCGGCAGCAAACCCGGTGCGGCGGCGAATCGAGCCCAGCGGCTGCGGCTGCGATGGCTGTGGGGCGCAGACCACGCTGGCCACCACGCGGGTTCCGGCGTGCCGAACTCTGCCTCATAGGCATGCAGCGTTTCCGCATAGGCAAGCCGCAGCGTCTCACGCTCACCGGGCAGCCCGCGCGCGGGTTGGTGGTGAAAAGCGAAGCCCAGACAGCGAGGGCAGAAATCGTCCCAGTAATCCCGTGTCCAGGTCAGGTGCAGATGCCAGACCTGGTCCACTGCGGCACTGGGCGCCGCGCGCCCGCCAAGCCGGAGCGCCACCGCGCAGAAGCGCAGATACTCCTGGATTGCGCGGGCACAGCGCTCGGCATTCCAACCGGTGCGCTCAGCGAGCTGCTGGCGAAACCGCCGCTGCAGCGCGGGATCGGCCCTTGACCAAGCGAGGATCAGCGCGCTGCGCTGGGAGTCGATGGGCGGAAGCTCGGACATACAGCACCCTCGGATACGGCCGGTGCCACAGCGTGAATCAGTTCGATGTCAGCTGCCAGCGCGGACGGAAGTGGGCGAGCAGCCCTGTGTCTGCACGGCGTAAAGCGCCGAGCCTTCAAGTCTGGCAAGCAGAGATCAGATCGAAGCCAGTCCCGCGAAACCACCGGCGCTTCGGGCCGCAAGCCGGGGTCGACTGCACGCTCACAAGTGCGGCAATCAACCTGTCCTGAGCGGTCATTGGGGCTCGAGCACGTGCTTCAGGGGCTCGGAGGCAAGTCCGGTATCGGAAGAGCGGACCGCTCGATGCCGGGATTCGGCCAACTCGGGCTTCGCGGAGCATCGTCCAGGTCGAGTCAGCGCTGACACTCTGATGAGGGCCAACGTAGAGCTGGCGGCCAGCTCGCGCCCGACCGCCGCGGCCTCACGGGCTTGCAGGGCGCGTTCGACCACGTGGCTCGCCAGCCGTCGGCAAACCCGGCCGTTCGGCCGTTCGGGCGCGACGCGGTCTGCCGCCAGTGCTTAGGCTCTCAGCCTTCCCCCAAGCAAGGCGATCCGATGTCGACGATTTGGAATCCAGAACGTCGCCGCGTGCTGGGCGCGGCGCTCGGTGCCGGTGCTTGTGCAGCCGTGGGCGGCTTCTCAGCTGCGCAGGGTGCGGCGGCTCCGGCCTGGCGCCTGAACAGGCCAGCTCTGCAGTGGTTCTCGATTCCCGGCACGGCGGGCGCCGGAGGTTCGGCGATCGACGCTTACTGCGGCATGGCGTTGAAGCCCGCGACCGGCGAGCTGGTGATCGCGGCGGCCGGCGGACACAGCGACAGTGCCGACAATGGCGTCTACAGCCTGTCGCTGTTCGATGACACGCCGCGCTGGCGCACGCGTAGAGTCGGCAGCACGCAGGTGCAGCCCAACGTCCTCTACTACGCCGACGGCCTGCCCACCTCCCGCCACACCTACGCGCACATTCACTATGTCGAGAGTCGCGACGCCGTGCTGCTGGCCGGCTGTCGGTTCGGCTTTGGCGGCGGCACGCCCAGCGGCCCGGGCATGGACCTCTTTCACCTCGGCAGCGACGCCTGGCTGCCGCGGTTCACCTTCGCCGACATCACCCCGTTCGACGGCTTTGGGGTAGTGCTCGACGCCGGGGGCAATGTCTGGACCACCAGCGGTCGCCGGTTCCTGGTCGCCGGCAACACCTGGTCACGGCCCGGCAACGGCACGCTGGGGCGCTTCCCGGCGGCGCTGGATCCCGGCCGCAATGTGCTGTTCTCGCTGCAGTTCGGCGACGGCCAAGGCTATGACCCGCAGCTCGGCGTTGTGGCGAGGGTGATCGACGCCAACACCGGCAACGGCAGCGCGGTGGCCTTCGAGAACAATGCAGCACTGAGCGCATTCATCAGCGCTGCGCCGGCCTATGCCGGGATGGATTTCGACCCGCTGTTGAACCGCTTCTGCTTCTATCACCACGGCGAAACCGGGCGGGTGTACACCGCGACGCCGGGCGCAGGCGCCGCATGGCGAATGGATCTGCTGCCGACGGTCGGTACGCCGGCCGGCGGCCCGCCCAGCGGTAGCGGCATCCAGCGTCGATTCCTGTATGTCCCGGCGCTACGCGGCTTCGTGCTGCTGGCGCGCGCTGCGGCAGACCTGTGGTTCCTGCCGACGGCGGATCTCGACCTCGTGTTCGGCAACGGGTTCGAGTGAACCCGCAGCGCGGCCGGTGGGCTCATGTCGCTCGCAGCCTGACGGCCAGCGCGACTGGTAGCGCCCGACATTCTCGGCCGGCCGCAAACGCGTCCATGCGTGGCGCACACCCGGCGGAGCAAATGCGGTGACGCCGGCCAAGAAGCCTTTGCGCCGGGGGCGACGCTGCGTCGTAGCTGGGGGATCTGAGCGCAGGCAATAGGCTCAACGGCTCAAGGCGCCCGCAGATCAACGAACCCTACGCGCCTACACTCCACGAGACAGTGACGCAGCACGTTATCTCTCATTCTAGGGCGGCTTTGTTCGGAGACTCCCATGCCAAAGCCGTTGCGGGTTCGCCCG
>NZ_JBILJQ010000048.1:0-42184 GCF_044377145.1 Aquimonas sp. | reverse complement strand
AAGCTCACGCTGGCCACAGAGAACCACATGAAAGAACTCGAACAGCGGCCGGAGGTCGTGCGGGCCTACTTTCAGGACCCAAAGGTCAAGTACGCGGCTTGATGGATAAATGCCGCCGGGTCAATAAAGCGATCCCACAGCGTGTCTTCGCCGCTGACCGCGGTGATGTTCAGGGTGCCATTGCTGCTGAGGTGGCGCAGCTCGCCCAGCACGATCCGGGTCTGCAGCTGGTCGCTGTAGATGCCGTCAATCACGTTAACGCGCGACGCCACTACCGCGTCGCGATCGCCGCCATGGGTGCTGCTGAACTCTGTGTCGGTGACCACGGTGATGCGCATCTGGCGCACCGGGCCGCCCTTGGGCTGGGCATGCTCAAGCAGGCTGGCCGCCGCCAGATGCCGCGCGAAGCCCGCATAGTCGGTACGCGCAGACTTGGCGCCGAGTGCGTAGCCGGGCAGGCTGACCATGTCGTTCAACAGGCTCGGCATCTCGATATCCGACAGCCGGTAGGCAACGTGGCCGGTACCGTCAGCCTTCGACTTCAATTGCGCCTGTACCGACTCCGTCGGATCGAGCAGAAAGAGTTCGGTGCCGTCCCACCAGGCGCCGTTCCAGCGGCCTTGAACGCGCGAAAGCCGGACCCAGCTCGAATCGATACCCTCGATGCTGCCGCGCATGAACAATTCACCGCGGCTCGACAACGCATTGCGCTGTGCATCCTTCAGCGAGGCCAGCAGCTCGACGTTCGGCTCCAGCAGCATGCTCAGGCTGTTGCCCTCGAGCAGCAGCTCGATGCGGGAAGGTGCATCGGTGCTCGATGCGACGATCGCGACCGGCGAATGCGCCAGAATGCGCGCGCCCTCGGCACTGACCAGGGCGGAAGCCAACAGGCAGGCAAGGCCTACGAAGACACGGTAGAGAAAGAGAGGACGCATGATGAAGCCTGGGGGGTCGAAACATTGCGTTGCAGTTTGCCCACAAACTGCAGCGTGAGCTGTGAATCAGCCCCCAGACTGTGGCGCCGCGCGCTTCAGGCGGGTCCTCAGCGGTCAGCTGGCAGCTGGTGTCGGCGGACTGACCCACGTACTTCCCCGCTCCCGCTCCTGCCCTGCGCCCGTACGCTCTGCCTCGACTTTGCCCCGGCCTTCCAAGCGGCGGGCCTGCTCAGAAGCGGTCGGAGCAAGTACAATCGCGCCGCTCGCGGAGGGATGGCCGAGCGGTTTAAGGCACCGGTCTTGAAAACCGGCGTGGCAGCAATGTCACCGTGGGTTCGAATCCCACTCCCTCCGCCATCTGATTTGCACAGTCGCGCGTGGCTCAAGTCCGGCGGACACTCCCGGCTGGAGGCCCGTCCTCAGACCCATACTCTTGCGGTGAATCCGGGGCGCGTAAGCCCCTGTGCCTCGACATCGCGTTCGGCACGCATCCGCTTGCCGTTCGCGTGGATGCCAAAGCACTCAAGCCCCGCTCGATCGCCGCGGCGGCCCTAGCGCGGCTGCGCCCGGCGCTGTGGTCCACGCGCCAAAAGTGCCAGCAGCACCAGCAGCAGAAAACAGCCGTATCCGACCACGGTCGACAGTACGTGCTTCCACATGTTGCCGGCATCGGGGTCGGCGCTGTGGAAGCTCCACCAGCCGCCGATGGCCGCGGCGATCATCGCGGCGAGCAGGGCCAGGCTGTCGAACAGGCGCTGCGGCCAACTCGCGGGGCGGGCGCGGTGGCGCCAGTAGGCGATGGCGATCACCAGGTACCAGGGCAGGAACAGGACCAGGGCGAGGTTGGCTTCAATCAGCGGATGCATGCGCGGTGCCCTAACCGGCCAGGCCGTGCGGCTCGATCAGTCCGCTGGCGATGCCGGCCAGCACCAGCAGGATCAGGCCGACCGAGAACGCGATGCGGCGGGTCAGCGACTGCAGCACGCGTTCGCCGCTGCGGTCGTGCACCAGGTGATACAGGCCGGCGCCGAGGTGATAGACGATCAAGGCCAGTGCGGCCAGAACGAGCAGGGTTTTCATGTGGACTCTCGCAGCAATGCGTGGGTGAGGGCACCGAGTCGCTGCAGGGCGGGCAGGACGATCGAGCCCGAGTGGCCGCAGTTGATGCGGATGCAGTGGCTGAAGCGGTGGTCGGGCGAGAAAATCTGGCCCGG
This sequence comes from Aquimonas sp., assembly GCF_044377145.1. NCBI lineage: Bacteria > Pseudomonadati > Pseudomonadota > Gammaproteobacteria > Lysobacterales > Lysobacteraceae > Aquimonas > Aquimonas sp. The sequence continues at coordinate 40,035 of NZ_JBILJQ010000048.1, read as the reverse complement.
GGCGATGCCGATGCGCTCGCGCAGAGCGACCCGATGCAGGGCCATCGCGTCGCCCCCCGGCGGCAGCGCCAGCCACAGGAAATAGCCGCCGCGTGGACGTGACACATGGGTTCCTTGCGGGAAGCTGGCCTCGATGGTGGCGAGTGCGGCCTCCATGCGTGCGCGCAGCGCGGTACGCAGGCGGCGCAGATGGCGGTCGTAGGCGCCGGTCTCCAGATAGTTCAGCACCGCCATCTGTGCCGGCAGCGCGGCCGACATCGTGGTCATCAGGGTCAGTCGCTGCACCTGCTGGCTGTAGCGCCCAGCGGCGATCCAGCCCAGCCGGTAGCCCGGCGCCAGCGATTTCGAGAACGAGCCGCAGTGCAGCACGCCACCTGCGCTGTCGCTGGCCTTGGCCGGTCGTGGGCGCTGGCGGTCGAAGAACAGTTCGGCGTAGACGTCGTCTTCAATCAGCGGCACCGCGTGTTCGGCCAGCAGGGCCACCAGCGCGCGCTTGTTCGCTTCCGGCATCAGGCTGCCCAGCGGGTTCTGGAAGCCGGGCATCAGCCAGCAGGCCGCCACGCGATGACGGCTCAGCGCCTCGCGCAGGGCGTCGAGATCGATCCCGGCCACCGGGTCGGTGTGCACTTCCAGCGCTTTGAGCTTCAGCCGCTCGATCGCCTGCAGGGCCGCGTAGAAGGCCGGTGACTCGATCACCACGGTGTCGCCGGGCCGGGTCAGCACCTGCAGGGCGGCGTTCAGAGCTTCCAGCGCGCCGTTGGTGATGACGATCTCATCGGCCTGCACCTGCACGCCGTCGAGCCGGTAGCGCATCGCGATCTGCTCGCGCAGGCGCGGGTTGCCGGGCGAGAGGTTGTCGACGATGGTCTGCGGATCCTGCCCACGCAGGCCTGCAAAAGTGGCCTTGGCCAGCTGCGGCAAGGGGAACAGCTCGGGGCCGGGAAAGGCCGAGCCCAGCGGCGCGATGCCGTCGGAGCGCGCCGCGCGCAGCACCTCGAACACCAGTTCGCTGATCGCCACTTCGCTGGCTTCCGCGCGCGGCGCGGTGGACGCAGGCGCGGCCGTGCCTGCGCTGATCTGCGCAGATACGTAGAAGCCCGACTGCGGGCGCGCATGCACCAGACCATCGCGCTCCAGCAGCTGGTAGGCCATGAACACAGTCGATGCGCTGACGCCGCGGCGGGCGCGCGCTTCACGTACCGAGGGCAGTCGCTCGCCGGCCCGCAGCTGGCCGCTCCGGATCAAAGCGCTGAGCTCTTCGGCGAATTGTTCGTAGAGTTTCATGCGCCCCAGCGCGGCGCGATGCCGCCCTTGCTGCGCACCTCGTCGGCGGTCACCGGCGCAAGATCGCGCTGGCCCCAGCGCTGGCGCATTGCATTGATCAGCGCCGCGACTTCGTCAGCCGACAGCTGCTGCGCGTGGGGCGGCATGCTGTACGGGCGTGGATTCAGCGGCGTGCTGGGCGGCACCGCGCCGAACAGCACCAGCTTGATCGCATTGATCGGGTCCGGTCCCGTCAGCGCGGGCGAGTCCTTCAGCGCCGGGTATTTGCCGGCCTCGCCCTCACCCTCGCGGCCGTGGCAGTCGGCGCAGTGCTCGGTGTAGAGCCGGGTGCCCAGGGCGATGTGCTGATCGCTGGCCTTCAGCGTTGCTGGCCGCGTCGCTGCGCGCGGTGCGGGCGGCAGGCTGCGCAGATAGGTTTCGACCGCGTCGGCGTCGGTCGCCTGCAGATGCTGCAGGCTGTGGGCGATCACATCGGCCATGCCGCCGTAGCCACCGCGACCATCGACCAAGCCGCCGCGCAGGTAGTGCGCGAGCTGGCCTTGTGCATAGCGCTGCAGGCTCAGCTGATCGAGTGGCGGCGCGTACCAGCCGGAAATCGTGCTGCTGCCAAGCTGTGCAGCGTCGGAAAGTGCGGCCAGGCTGCCGCGGCTGCCGTGGCAGATCGCGCAGTGGCCGATGCCGTTGACGAGGTCGCGGCCACGCCGCCAATCCACCGATCGTTCGGCGGCTTCGGCCAATGCGACCGGGCGGTAATTGAGCATGCGCCAGAACAGCATCGCTCCGGGCAGGTCGGCCGGGAACTCCAGCACGTCAGCAGGCGCGGCCTCGGCTACCGCGGGCACGCTGCCGAGGTAGTCGAACAGGGCGTCGAGGTCGGCTGCCGCGAGGTGGGCGAAGTTCGCATATGGAAAAACGGGCGACTGCACGCCGCTGCGGCTGACGCCGTGACGCATCGCGTGGTGGAACTCTTCGCGCGTCCAGCTGCCGATGCCGTGGCTCGGGTCGGGCGTGAGGTTGCTGCTGTAGATGCGCCCGTACGCCGTGCCGAAGCCGCGACCGCCGGCATAGGGCGGGCCGCCCTGCCGCGTGTGGCAGCCGGCGCAGTTGCCGATCCGGGCCAGGTAGTGCCCGCGCTCCAACACCTGCGGATCTGATGACAGCTGGCGCGTGCCGGTGTTGGGCACTCGCAGAGGGGTCATTCCGCCTTGCGCCATGAACAGCACCCCGGCCCAGCTGACCAAAGCCAAGCCGAGCGGCAGCAGAAGCAACCCAGCGAACAGATAGCGCCGGCGCAGCTTCATGGCTGCGCCTCCGCATTCGATAGGCCGCCGCAATCCTGCGGCGGAGTGAAGCTGCCGGCCGCCGCCGGTGGCCGTGGGTCGGCGTGGCCCTGGGTGGCCAGCCAGCTGGCCAGCGCGCGGATCTCGGTTGGCTCCAGCGCGTCGGCAATCGCACCCATGCAGTCGGGTTCGCGCGCATTACGCACGCCGGTTCGCCAGGCGCCGAACTGCGCCACCACGTAGTCGGCCGGCAGTCCGACCAGCGCCGGAATCGCCGGTTCGAGACCGGTCAAGTCATCGCCGTGGCAGGCCGTGCAGGCCGCGATGCCGCGTGCAGGATCACCGCGTTGCACCAACGCGATGGCGCGTGGATCCGTGGCAGCGGGCGCTTCGGCGAGCACGGCGCGCGTGCGCGGCGGCATCGCCGCAAAGTGGGCGCTGATTTCTTCGAGATAGCCGTCGTCCAGATTGCGCACCAGCCACGCCATCTGCGCGTGCTGGCGGCCGCCATCGCGGAAGGCGCGCAGCTGCTGCAGAAGATAGTCGCGCGGTTTGCCGGCCAGATGCGGCACGTATTCCGACCCCGCAGTGCCTTCCCCACGCGCGCCATGACAGACGTTGCAGGCGGCCAGCCGCTCGCTGAGGTCGAGGGCTTCGTGCCCGGTTTGGGCGTTGACCAGGGCAGGGCCGCTGAGTGCCAGCACCAGCAAAGGGCGAAGGAAGATTTGCATGGCGAGGATGTTGAGCGGATCAGTTCATCCGGTACAGCAGCAGTTTTGTGCAGATTGCAGCGGATCAGTTGGCGATGCCCCGACCGAGCCGTCGGCAGCCAAGGGTCCGGGTCGGAGCGCGGAAGCGCGATCGCGGTGATGCCCGAAGGCGTACGCCGGCCTGGAGCTTTACAGCCCACGCCCCGCATGCTGGACTGCGGCCCGCCCCCGGCTCACGGCGGAGGCCCGCGCGCACGCGGCCCGCGTTCCGGCTGCAATCAGAGAATTCGCCATGCGCCGACAGATCGATTTCAACTGCGATGTCGGCGAGAGCTTCGGCGACTGGCGGATGGGCCAGGATGCCGCGCTGATTCCGCTGGCCAGTTCGGCCAACATCGCCTGTGGCTATCACGCCGGTGACCCGCTGCACATGCAGACCACGGTGGCCCTGTGTCTGCAGCATGGCGTGGCGATCGGCGCGCATCCGGGCTGGCCGGATCTGCAGGGCTTCGGCCGCCGCGCGCTGGCCTGTTCGCCGGCGGAAACCTATGCCTTCGTGCTCTATCAGATCGGCGCGCTGGCGGGCTTTGTCAGCGCGCGCGGCGCCCGGCTGCACCACGTCAAACCGCATGGGGCGCTGTACAACCAGGCCGCGCGTGACCCCGCGCTGGCGCAGGCGGTGGCTGCGGCGGTGCGCGATTTCGACCCTGGCCTGATTCTGTATGCACTGGCCGGCAGCGCACTGCTGGAAGCCGGTCGCGCGGCCGGCTTACGCGTTGCCGCCGAGGCCTTCGCCGAGCGCAGCTACGAAGCCGATGGCAGCCTCACGCCGCGCAGCCTGCCCGGCGCCGTGCTGCACAGCTTCGAGGCCGCCGAGGCTCAGGTGCTGGGTCTGCTGGCGCGCGGTGAAGTCATCGCCCGCGGCGGCGAAACGGTGGCGGTGCAGGCCGACACCCTGTGCCTGCACGGCGACCGTGCCGATGCGGTCGAGTTCGGGCAGCGCCTGCGCGCGAGCCTGGCCGCGGCCGGTCTGCAGGTCAGCGCACTGTGAGCGACAGCGTCAGTCTGCTGCCCCTGCTTGGCGTCGCCCTGGTGGTACTGGGCTTTGCGCTGCGTCTGAATCCCGCCCTGGTGGTGGTCGGCGCAGGCTTCATCACCGCATTGCTGGCCGGAATCGAGCCGATCGCCACGCTGGAGCTGCTTGGCACAGCCTTCGTCAAGAACCGCTTCCTCGCCCTGCTGCTGCTGACCCTGCCGGTGATCGCGGTGCTGGAGCGGCATGGCTTGAAGGCGCATGTGCAGGCGGTGATCGTGCGCCTGCGCGGTGCCACTGCCGGGCGTCTGCTGCTGGTTTACCTGGGCCTGCGCCAGCTGCTGTCGGCGATCGGTCTGCACAGCCTGGGCGGCCATCCGCAGACCGTGCGCCCGCTGTTGTCGCCGATGGCCGAAGCCGCGGCCGAGGCTCAGCACGGCCTGCTGCCGGCGGCCGAACGCGAGCGTCTGCGCGCGCTGTGTGCGGGCACCGACAACGTCGGCCTGTTCTTCGGCGAAGACGTGTTCATCGCCTTCGGCGCGGTGCTGCTGATGCAGAGCTTCTTCGCAGACAACGGTATTGAGCTGCAGCCGATCGAGATCGCGCTGTGGGGCATTCCCACCGCGCTATGCGCGTTCGCGATCCATGGCGCACGCCTGCTGCGGCTGGACGCAAGGCTAGCGCGAGAGGCGTCTCGTGCCGCCGCGCAGCAGGTCGACCCGGCATGATTTCGCTGGAGCTGATCTACGTCCTCGCTGGCCTGTACCTGGCCCGCATCGCCTGGCTGTCGGCGCGTGATCCGGCCAACCCACGGCGACTGCCCACGGCCCTGTTCTGGGCGCTGATGGCGCTGTCGTTTCTGATCGGCGATCGTCTGCCTGCGGCCTGGATGGGTGGCGTGGTGATCGCCCTGGCCGCGCTGGCCGGGCTCGGCGGCGTGCGCGCCGGCCGGGTTGAGCCGTCGCCCGTCGGCCAGCCTGAAGCCGAAGCGCAGCGGCTCGGCCATCGCCTGTTTCTGCCTGCCCTGGTCATCCCGCTGGTCACCGTGGGCGTGGTGCTGTTTGGCGCCGGTATCGGCTGGGGTGATTGGCGGTTGTTCGGCGCGCAGCAGATCACCCAGATCGGCCTCGGCACCTCCTGCCTGCTGGCCCTGTTCGCCGCCGCATGGCTGACCCGCACACCGGTGCTGGCCGCGCTCGGACATTCGCGGGGGCTGGTGGATGCCATCGGCTGGGCGGCCCTGCTGCCGCTGCTGCTTGCCACCCTCGGCAGCGTGTTCGCTGCAGCCGGTGTGGGCGAGGCCGTCGCGCAGCTTATGCGCGAGTGGATTCCGGTCGAGAACCGCTTCGTGGTGGTGCTGGCCTACGCGCTCGGGATGGCGGCCTTCACCATGATCATGGGCAACGCCTTCGCCGCGTTCCCGGTGATCACCGCCGGCGTCGGCCTGCCGCTGCTGGTGCATGGCCACGGCGCCGATGCCGCATCGATGGCGGCGATCGGCATGCTGTCGGGCTATTGCGGCACCCTGATGACGCCGATGGCGGCCAACTTCAACCTGGTGCCGGCGGCTCTACTGGAACTGAAAGACCCCTATGCGGTCATTCGCGTGCAGATTCCGACCGCGCTGGGCGTGTTGGCGGCCAATATCGTGCTGATGTATCTGCTGATTTTCCGCAACGCCGGCTGAAAACCGCGGCGCGGTTTTACCCGCCCTTAACCCCGGTGCAGGGCCGAAGGGCCAAGATGCCGGTCTTGTCTGTTGGAGCCTGCGCATGTCGATCCGCCCGAGCGCCCTGTTGATCCTGCTGTCGGCAGCGACCTTTTCGACCGGCCTGCTTGCGCAGGCGCGCGATCCTCTGCAACTCCCCGATATGGGTTCCTCGGCCGGCACCCTGATTACTCCGGGTGAGGAAAAGCAGTACGGCGAGTACACCCTGTTCCAGCTGCGCGCCTATCAGATGTTGCTGGAGGATCCGCTGCTCGACGAGTACCTGAACCGCCTCGGCAATCGCCTGGCCAGCTTCAGCGATCGGCCGCAGCAGGAGTTCACCTTTTTCTGGATGCACTCCCGCGACATCAATGCCTTTGCCACCCTCGGCGGCTACGTCGGCATGAATGCCGGTCTGGTGCTCACCGCCCAGACCGAAGACGAGGTCGCCGCGGTGCTGGCGCATGAGATCTCACATGTGACCCAGCGCCACATCGTGCGCGCGGTCGAGCGTCAGCAGAAGGACACCCTGCCGATCCTGCTGGCCACCCTGGGCGCCGTGGTGCTGGCCCAGCAGGCCGGCGGCAGCAGTGCTGGCAATGCCACCCAGGCCGCCATCACCAGCGGCATGGCCCTGTTGCAGCAGCGTTCGATCAACCACACGCGTTCCAACGAGTACGAGGCCGATCGCGTCGGCATCGCCACCTTGGCCAAGGCCGGCTACCAGCCGATGGCGATGGCCGATTTCTTTGGCCGCATGCACCGCACCCTGCGTTCCACCATCGGTGCTGAGGAGGCGCCCGAATTCCTGCGCACGCATCCGGTCACCAGCAGCCGCATCAGCGAGGCCAAGGGTCGCGCCGAGGGCGCCACCCGCCCGATCGGTTTCGTGCCGCCGATCAAGCCGACCGCCGAGCCGATCAACCCGCTGCTGCCCGGCGGCATGTACGCGCACGTCGGGCTCGACGCGCCGCCCTCGCGTGAACTGTTCCCGTGGGTGCAGGCGCGGCTGCGCGTGCTCAGCGCCGGTAGCCCAGGTCAGGCCGTGGATGAGCTCAACCGCCGCGCGGTCGCGCTGGGCGCCAGCCTGCCCGAGCCCGAGCGCTATGGTTTCGCATTGGCGCTGTCGCGCACCGGCGAAGCCGAGCGCGCGTTGGCCGAACTGGCGAAGATCCGGCAGCCGCCGCCGGGCTTCTGGATCGAGCTTGCCGAGGCCGAGTTGCTGCACCTGGCCGGGCGCCAGGCCGAGTCAGAAAGCGCATATGCGCAGCTGCTGGCGCTGTATCCGGACAGCCGCCCGATCGTGCTTGGCTACGCTGATGTGCTGATCCGCACCGGCGGATCCGAGCATGGCCGCCGCGCTCAAGAGGTGCTGCGGCCACTGCTGCTGCGTCGTGGCGACGACATCGCCCTGCAGCGCAGTTTTGGCCGCGCCAGCGAATTGGCCGGCGATATCGTCCGCGCCAGTGAAGCGCATGCCGAGGCGTCCTACCTGAGCGGGCGTGCCGAGGACGCACTGAACCAGCTGCAAGCGCTGAAGTTGCGCGACGATCTCGACTATTACCAGCGCGCCCGCATCGATGCGCGCATCGCCGAACTCACGCCGGTGGTGCTGGAGCTGCGCGAGCGCGGCATCCGCGCCGGGCGCGAGCAGCAGAGCAATCGTGGCCTGGAGCAAACGACGGCCTTCCGCGTCACGCAAGGGTCATAAAACTGTTATCTACTTTGGGCGCGGCTGAAACCTCAAGGACGCCCAGTGCAGAAGCAGATTCTCATCGTCGACGACGAGCCCGCCATCCGTGACATGGTCGCCTTTGCCTTGCGCAAAGCCGAGTATGAGCCCGTGCATGCAGGCGACACCCGTGAAGCCCAGGCCGCGATCATCAATCGCGTGCCCGACCTGATCCTGCTCGACTGGATGCTGCCCGGCATGAGTGGGGTGGAATTCGCCCGACGCCTGCGCAAGGAAGGCCTGACCCGCGAGGTGCCGATCATCATGCTGACCGCGCGCGGCGAAGAGAATGACCGTGTCAGTGGACTCGAAGCCGGCGTTGACGACTACGTGGTGAAACCCTTCTCCGCGCGCGAGCTGCTGGCGCGGATCAAGGCGGTGATGCGCCGTTCGCGCGGCGATGGTGAGGACGGCAGCGTCGCCTTGGGCGGCCTGCGTATCGACGGTGCCGCGCATCGCGTCTATGCCGGTGAGACGCCGATCCACATCGGCCCTACCGAGTACCGCCTGCTGCATTTCTTCATGACCCACCCTGAGCGCGTCTACTCGCGCACCCAGTTGCTGGACCACGTCTGGGGCGGCAATGTCTATGTCGAAGAGCGCACCGTCGACGTGCACATCCGCCGTTTGCGTCGCACGCTGGAACCGCATGCGCTCGACAACCTGGTGCAGACCGTGCGTGGCGCCGGCTACCGTTTCTCGGTTGATCCCTGAGCCCCTGATGTCTGCCTGCGCCGAAAGGCGCTACCTTCGCGAGCCGCCCCCTTGACGCTCTCTGTGCGCCATCGTTTCCGTGCCTCCACGCCGTACAAGCGTGCCTGGCAGCACACCGCGCTGCGCCTGCTGTTGATCCTGCTGGCGGTGCTCGGCGTGGGCGTTTGGATCGGCCAGCCGTGGCCGCTGCTGTGCGCAGGCCTGCTCGGCGTACTGATCTGGCACTACGCCCAGCTGCACGGCCTGCTCGGTCTGCTCAACCGCAGGCGGCGCTTGAGCCCGCCGCGCGGGCAGGGCGTGTTCTCCGAACTGAGTCGGGTGCTGTACGAGCGCCAGCGCGAGGGACAGGCGCGCAAGCGGCGCCTGCTCGGCACCCTGCGTGCGTTCCGTCAGGCCGCGGCGGCGCTGCCCGATGCCGTGGTGGTGCTCAGCCGCAGCGACCAGCGCATCGAGTGGTTCAACAAGTCCAGCGAACGCCTGCTGGGTCTGTCCTATCCGCGTGACCTCGACAATCGCTTCAGCAACTTGGTCCGCACACCGCGCGTGACCGCTTGGCTTGAGTCCGGAGCCGAAGAGCCGCTGCTGGATGTGCAGGGCACTGGCGAAGAAGGCCTGCGGCTGTCGATGCGCCTGATCGACTACACCGCGGAGGAACAGCTGCTGATCGCCCGCGACGTCAGCAAATTGCTGCACCTCGAACAGGTGCGGCGCGATTTCGTGGCCAATGTCTCGCACGAGTTGCGCACGCCGCTGACCGTGCTGCACGGCTATCTCGACATGCTCGAACCCGATGACGTGCCGGAGTGGGCCAGTGTGCTTGGCGAGATGCGCCGGCAGTCCGGCCGCATGACCCAGATCGTCGAGGACCTGTTGACCCTGTCGCAGCTTGAGTCCCGCGATTCGCTGCCGCTGGAGCGGGTCGAGATGGCGCCGATGCTGGCCTCGCTGCTGGCCGAAGCCGAGGCGATGAGCGCCGGGCGCCATCGGATCGTGCTGGAGGACAGCGCCGGCTGCGACCTGCTCGGCTCGGCCAAGGAGCTGCACAGCGCGTTTTCCAACCTGATCATCAACGCGGTGCGCTACACCCCGGCTGGCGGCGATGTGCGGGTCGAGTTCCATCGTTCGGGCGACGGCGGCGTCGGGCTGTGCGTGGTCGATACCGGCCCCGGTATAGCGCCCCAGCATCTGGCGCGTTTGACCGAACGCTTCTACCGGGTCAGCACCAGTCGCTCGCGTGACTCCGGCGGCACCGGCCTCGGTCTTGCGATCGTCAAGCACATCCTGCAGCTGCACCATGCCCAGCTGCGGCTGGAGAGTGAAGTGGGCCGCGGCAGCCGCTTCTGCTGCGCGTTCATCGCCCGGCACTGTCTGCCGCGCGACGATGAGATGGCTGATACGGCATCATGAGGCCCCGCGGCCCTCTTGGCCGCCGCGCGCAGCCTGATCGGCGCGCACCGCTCATCCCTTCCGAAATCGCGGTGGCCTCGCCACTGCCCAGCCGAATTGCTGCGATGTCCTCGACCCGCGACCTCAATGATCCCGCGCTCTACATCAATCGCGAGCTGTCCCAGCTGGAGTTCAACTTCCGCGTGCTGGCGCAGGCGATGGATGAGCACGTCCCGCTGCTGGAGCGGCTGAAGTATCTGTGCATCTCTTGCACCAATCTCGATGAATTCTTCGAGGTGCGGGTGGCGGCGATCCGCCATCAGCAGGATTTCGGCGGCGGCGGCATGGCCGACGGCATCGCGCCGACCGCAGCCCTGCAGCAGATTTACACCCGCGCGGCCGAGCTGGTCGATGCTCAATACCGCTACTGGAACGAAACCCTGCGCCCGGCGCTGTCGGATGCCGGCATCCGCATCCTGACGCGCGACAGCTGGAGCGCCAAGCAGAAGCGTTGGCTGAAGGACTACTTCGACAGCGACATCACCCCGGTGCTGTCGCCGCTGGCGGTCGATCCGGCGCATCCGTTCCCGCGGATCATGAACAAGAGCCTGAACCTGGTGGTGGTGCTGCAGGGCAAGGACGCGTTCGGCCGCAACGGCGGGTTGGCCCTGGTGCGTGCGCCGCGCTCGCTGCCGCGGATCATCCAGCTGCCGGCCAATGTGTCCGGTGGCCAGCATGATTTCGTCTTGCTGTCGGCGGTGCTGTCGGCCTTCGTCGAGGATCTGTTCCCCGGCATGACGGTCAAGGGAACCTACCAGTTCCGGGTGACCCGCAACTCCGAGCTGGTGGTCGACGAGGACGAAGTCGAGAACCTCGCCGCCGCGCTGCGCGACGAACTGGTCGGCCGTGGCTACTCGCACGCGGTGCGGCTGGAGATCGCCGACACCTGCCCGCGCCCGATCGTGAAAACCCTGCTGCGCCATTTCGAGCTGCCGGAGACCGCGATCTCGCGCATCAACGGGCCGGTCAACCTCAACCGGGTCACCGCGGTCTATGACATGGTCGACCGCCCGGATCTGAAGTTTCCGGCGCTCAAGCAGCGCGTGCATCCGCCGGAATCCGGGCTGGAGCTGTTCGATGTGATCCGCCGCGGCGACGTGCTGCTGCATCACCCCTACGACAGTTTCGCGGTGATCCAGGACCTGGTGAAAACCTCGGCGCATGATCCCGATGTGCTGGCGATCAAGCAGACCCTGTACCGCACCGGCAACAACTCGCCGCTGGTGATCTCGCTGATCGAAGCCGCGCGCAACGGCAAGGACGTCACCGTCGTCATCGAGCTGCGCGCGCGCTTCGATGAAGAGGCCAACCTGCGCCTGGCCGATCGGCTGCAGGAAGCCGGCGTGCAGGTGGTCTACGGCGTGGTCGGCTACAAGACTCACGCCAAGATGCTGCTGATCGTGCGCCGCGAGGGCAAGAAGCTGCAGCGCTACGTACACCTCGGCACCGGCAACTATCACAGCGGTACCGCCAAGGTGTACACCGACATCGGCCTGATCACCGCGAATACGGACATCGGCGAGGACGTGCACCTGCTGTTCCAGCAGATGTCGGGCCTGGCGCCGGCCATTCGCCTGAAGCGCCTGCTGCAGTCTCCGTTCACCCTGCACCCGGGCCTGCTCAAGAAGATCCAGCGCGAGGCCGACAACGCGCGCGCCGGCAAGCCGGCCGCGATCATCGCCAAGCTCAATGCGATCAATGAGCCGACCGTGATCCGCGCGCTCTACGAGGCCTCGCAGGCCGGCGTGCAGATCGATCTGATCGTGCGCGGCGCCTGTGGCCTGCGCCCCGGCGTCGAGGGTGTGTCGGAGAACATCCGCGTGCGCTCGATCATCGGCCGCTTCCTGGAGCACAGCCGTATCTACTGGTTCGCCAACGGCGGCGAGGCCGAGCTGTACGCCTCCAGCGCCGACTGGATGGAGCGCAATCTGATGCGCCGGATCGAGACCTGCTTTCCGATTCTCGACCCGGTGCTGGCCGAGCGCGTACGCAGTGAGGAACTCGAGAACTATCTGCGCGACAACACCCAGGCCTGGGAGCTGCAGTCCGACGGCAGCTACACGCATGTGGTGCCCGAGGGCGATGCGATGCCGCACTCGGCCCAGCAATACCTGCTCGCCCTGATCTGCCAATGAGAATCGAACCCGCCGATGCCTGACGCCCGACTTGCCGCCGCCAGCACCGGCCTCAAGGAAGACGAGCTGCTCGCAGCCGTCGACCTCGGCTCCAACAGCTTCCACATGATCGTGGCCCGGCACACGCTGGGACAGCTGCGGGTGGTCGATCGTCTGCGCGAGCAGGTGCGCATGGGCTCGGGCCTGACTGCGCGCGGCGAGCTGACCCAGGAGGCGATGTGGCGTTCGCTGGAGTGTCTTGAGCGCATGGGCCAGCGCCTGCGCACGATTCCATCGAACCGTGTCCGCGCGATCGCTACCAATACGGTGCGCCAGCTGCGCAACCCGCAATCGTTCCTGATCCCCGGCCAGACCGCGCTCGGTCATCGCATCGAGGTGGTCTCCGGCCGCGAGGAAGCGCGCCTGATCTACCTCGGCGTTGCGCAAGGCCTGCCGCCGCGTGAGTCGCGCCGGCTGGTGATCGACATCGGCGGCGGCAGCACCGAGTTCATCATCGGTGAGGGCTTCGAGCCGCTTGAGCGCGAAAGCCTGCAGATGGGCTGCATCGCCACCACCCGGCGCTTCTTCGGCACCGGCCGGCTGTCGCCGAAGCGCTGGAAAGAGGGCCTGACCGAAATCTCGGCCGAGTTCCAGCAGTTCGCTGCGGTGTATCGCGCGCGTGGCTGGAAGGATGCGATCGGCTCGTCCGGCACGGTCAAGGCGATTGGCGGCATCCTCAAGGCGATGAAGCTCGGCCGCGGCGAGATCACGCCCGAGGGTATCGCCCGCCTGCGCGATTCGATGCTGGCCTTTGACGACATCGACGCGATCCAGCTGCCGGATCTTTCCGACGAGCGCCGCAGCGTGATTCCCGGCGGACTGCTGGTGCTGGAAGCGGCCTTCAACGAGCTGGGCATCAGCCGCATGCAGGTGGCGCAGACGGCGATGCGCGAGGGCGTGCTCTACGACATGCAGGGCCGCGTCGGCCTGCGCGATCCACGCGATGGGTCGATCGATGCCATGGCCAAGCGCTACGGCGTGGATACGCGTCAGGCCGGACGGGTCGAATCCACCGTATTGGACCTGTTCGATCAGGTCGCCGCCGACTGGCGGCTGGGCGAGGACGAACGCCACAGCCTGGCTTGGGCGGCCCGCGTCCATGAGATCGGCCAGGCCATCGCCCACAGCCAGCACCATGTGCATGGCGCGTACGTGATCGAACATTCCGATATCGCCGGCTTCTCGACCCAGGAGCAGCAGTTCCTGGCGGCGCTGGTGCGCGCGCAGCGCCGCAACGTGCCGAAAACCGTGTTGGCCGGCGCCGGCGGGCGCGACCCTGTCACCACTCTGCGCTGTGTGATGCTGCTGCGCCTGGCGGTGCTGCTGCATCGCAGCCACGACCCGGCCGGCCTGCCGCACATCCGCGCCCGCGCGCTGGAACGCGGCCTGGAGCTGGAGCACCCGGCCGCCTGGTTGGCCCAACATCCGCTTTCGCGCGCCGACCTCGTCACCGAACAGGGCGTGCTGGCCGACATCGGTCTAGAACTGCAGCTGGCCTGACCGGGCTGCACGCGCGGCAAGCTCAGTGGAACTGACACCCGATAGCGAGGCACAAGCCGGTGGCGGCACACTGGACGCACGGCCCGCAGCGCTGCGGGCGAATCCCGACCGTCCTGCCATTGGAGGTTCCAGCGATGAACGATGCCACTGCGCCCAACCAGCCCAAGCGCCGACCCTGGCTTTGGATTCTGCCCTTGGGCTGTCTGGGTCTGCTTGTGCTGGCATGCGGCGCGCTGTTCGCGATGCTGAGTCTGGTCAACGGCGTGATCCAGCAGGCCGATGCCTACACCGTGCCGCTGCAGCGCGCCCAAGCCTCGGCTGACGTGCGTCGTCTGCTGGGCGAACCGGTGGAAGCGGGCTGGTTTACCCAGGGCAACATCAATTTCAAGAACGACGAGGGTGAGGCCGAGCTGTCGATTCCACTGCAGGGCCCGCGCGGCAGCGCGATCCTGCATGTCGAGGCAACCAAGCAGGCGGGCGATTGGGCCTATCAGCGCATGGAGGTCGTGGCCGAGGCCGGTGATGAGGCGATTGATCTGCGTTGAGTGTTCGCGCATTGGCGGGTTCAGCAGCTGCAATTCGCCATCGAGAAGTCGGCGCGTCCGTGCACGATCAACAGTTGAAATCCCCCGCCACGGCCGGACTCGCGCGATGTGAAGCGAGCACGCGGTCGACGCGGTTGCCGTCCATGTCGACCACCTCGAAGCGGATGCCGCGGAAGTCAAAGCTGGCGCCGACCTCGGGCACGCGCCCGAGCTGGTCCATCACCAGCCCGCCAAGCGTGTGATAGCCGGCGGACGGGTCATCCAGACCGTCCCTGACCTGCAGCAGCTGCGACACCCGATCCAGTGCCAGCATGCCGTCCAGCAGCCACGAGCCATCGGCGCGCTGCACGGCTGCATTGGACTCATCGGCGCTGCGGTCCGGCAGGTCGCCGACGATGGCCTCCAGCACATCCGTCAGGCTGACCATGCCCTCGATGCTGCCGTACTCATCCACCACCAGCGCCAGATGACTGTGCTTGCGCTTCAGGGTTTCCATCAACTGGATCGGTGACACGGTTTCCGGCACGAATACCGGTGCGTCCAGTGCGTCTTCCAGCCGCGCGGTGCTGTCCTGCAGGCACAGCGCCAGATAGCGCTTGGTATCCAGCAGGCCGACGATTTCATCCAGGCTGCCGCGACACACCGGCAGGGTCTGGTAGTGGCCCTCGCGCAGCACCGCGTGGTTCTCTTCCAGGCTGTCATTCAAATCAAGCCAGCGGATATCCGGCCGCGGGGTCATGATCGCGGTGACTTGCAGGTCGTCGAGGCGGAACACATTGCCGACCATCGCCGCCTCCGAGCGGTGGAACACGCCTTCGGCAGCGCCCTGCGCCAGCATCATCCGGATCTCGTCCTCGCTCACCCCGGGCTCGCTGTTGGGGCGGGCACCGAGCAGGCGCAGCAGCGCATTGCTGGACAGGCTGAACAGGCTCACCAGTGGATGCGCAAGACGCGCCACGACCGCCATCGGCGGCGCCACAAAACTGGCCACGCGCTCGGGGTTCAGCAGGGCCAGGCGCTTGGGCACGATCTCACCCAGCACGACCGAGCAATAGGTGATGGTGATCACCATGATCGTGGTTGCCAGCCCATTGCTGTAGGGCGCCAGCAGCGGCCAGTCGTTGAACACCAGAATGAGTTTCTCGGCGATGGCGTTCTCGCCGAAGGCGCCGCTCAAGATGCCGATGGTGGTGATGCCGACCTGCACGGTGGACAGGAACACCGATGGATCGGACGACAACTTCAATGCCGCGCGTGCGCCGGCACTGCCTGCCTGCGCGCGCTGCTCCAGACGTGCACTGCGCGAGGACACCAGTGCCATTTCAGACATGGCAAACAGGCCATTGAGCAGGATCAGGGCGAGTAGCAGCAGAAGTTCCATCGGAGTCTCGAACGGCCTGTATGGCGAAGCAGTGCCGCGGACGGCGACAGGCAGCGGAGTCTAAACGATGCCGAACAGTGACGCGCCGCTGGCCGGCCTTGCAGGCGCCGGCTGGGTCTGGCGGATTGCAGCGCGCATACTGCGTGCCCGAAATCGTTCGGCCTCGCCTCTGGATCTCTGCATGACCGCCCGGATTGTTGCGCCGCTTGTTCTGCTGTTCGCCGTGTTCTCAACCGGCTGCACGCCCCCGCCGGAAGGCGATCTGGGCTCGGTGTTCACCCTGCGCCAGGGTGAGTGCATGAACGACGCCAGCGCCAGTGACGCCATCGACGGCGATACCGATAGTGTTGAACAGGTGCGCAAGCGCCCGTGCAGCGAACCGCACAAGTACGAGATTTATCACGTGCACCGTGTGGAGGACGCCCAGTACCCGGGGCAGGCCGCCATCGAGACCCTTTCGGAGAAAATGTGCCTGGAGAACTTCGTGTCCTTTGTTGGACGTGAGTACGAGGAGTCCGACCTGAACTATCAGATGCTGTGGCCGACCCAGTCCGGTTGGGACGAAGAGAACGACCGCGAGATCGTCTGCATGCTGTCGACCATGGACGACAGCATGCTGGTCGGCAGCATGCGCGACAGCAAACGCTGAGCACGCGCGTGGAGGCCGCGCCTGAGCAGCCTCCAGGCTCGCGAGCTGGCTCAGGCCACGCGCCCTTGAACTTGCAGCACGCTGCAAACCCGTCGTTGTGCGGATGGGGTCGGAAACCCCATCGTCCACGCCTTGGTTCGGCTGATCTGGATGGCTTTCGGCCGTGCCGAGTTCGCGGTACGAGTGGGTGGGGTGTCACGAATATGCAACTTTTCTGTGATACCTCCGCGGCCCTGTTCCGCTAAGGTTCCGCGCTTGATTTCTTCCGAGCACGGCACCGATGTCCAAAACCATCACCGATACTGCATCCCCTCTCAGGGCAGGCAAACCGTCTGCGACTTCCAGCGCGGAACCGGTCGTCAAGGCTGCCGCCTCGCGGCGCAAACGCGCACTGCCTGAGCGGAGCGAGACTGCCACGTCGAAAGCGAAATCCGCCTCCGAGGCCAAGCCGAAGAGCCGCAAGTCTTCGGCTGCCAAGCCGCCGAAAGCCGAGAAATCCAGCGCCAAGTCGCGTGTCGCCGGGCCCAAGGACGGTCAGACCAAGGACGGCGAGGGCAAGATCAAGGATCGCTTCACCATGCCGGCCAGCGACCACGCCTTGATCTCAGCGCTGAAGAAGCGCGCCAAAGCCGCCGGCCGACCGGTCAAGAAGAGCGAGCTGTTGCGCGCGGGCCTGCACGCGCTGAACCTGCTCGACGAGACCCAGCTGCTGCAGGCGGTGGCGCGGTTGCAGCCGACTGCCAAGGGCTGATCGCACCTGGCGTGATGCGCGAGGGTTCGCCACGCTACTGATCGAGTGAGGTGCCTGCCGAAGGCAGACCCGGACAGCGGCGCTGTTCAACGAGGATCGTGCCCCGAGAGTGGGCGCCGATCGGCCGGAGCGACCGCGCAATGCCCGGACGAGATGCAAGCTCGGTCTGATGCTGCTCCGCTAGAACAACTCCCCCTGCGGTGAAGGCGCGCGCGGCGGCTTGAACTGGCCGCAGTCGAGCTCGATCTGGTCGCGATGCACGAAACCCAGCCTTCGGCGAGCCAGCTCGAAGCGGGCGTGCAGCATCTGTGCGATCGCGCCTTCGCCGCGCATGCGCGCGCCGAAGCGCGGGTCGTTGTCGCGGCCGCCGCGCATGTCCTGGATCAGGTTCATCACGTGGGTCGCGCGTTCCGGGAAGTGCAGCTGCAGCCACTCGCGGAACAGATCTTTGACCTCGTGGGGCAGGCGCACCAAGGTGTAGTTGGCGTAGCGCGCGCCGGCCTCGCGGCCGCGCTCCAGAATGCCCTCAAGGTCGCGGTCGTTGATGGCCGGGATGATCGGGGCCGCGAAGACCCCGGTCGCTACGCCAGCAGCGCTCAGCCGAGCGATCGCTTGCAGCCGCCGATGCGGCGCGCTGGCGCGGGGTTCCAGTTTGGCCGCCAGCCGGTTGTCCAGAGTGGTCACCGACACCGCCACGAACACCAGGTTGCGCCGGGCCATCTCGACCAGCAGATCAAGGTCGCGCTCAACGCCGGCATTCTTGGTGACGATGGTGCAGGGGTGGCCTGTTTCCAGCAGCACCTCCAGCACCTGCCGGCTCAATCGGTAGCGGCGTTCGATCGGCTGGTAGGGGTCGGTGTTGGCGCCGAGATTGATCGGGGAGACGCGATAGCCGGATTTGCCCAGCTCGCTGCGCAGTTGCTCGGCCGCATTGGTTTTGGCAAACAACCGGGTTTCGAAGTCGAGGCCTGCCGACAGGTTGAGGTAGCCATGGCTGGGTCGTGCGAAGCAGTAAACGCAGCCGTGCTCGCAGCCGCGGTAGGCGTTCAGCGATAGGTCGAAGGGAATGTCGGGTGAGTCGTTGTGGCTCAGAATCGTTCGTGCGCGCTCTTCGGTCACCGTGGTCGCCGGGCGGCCTGAAGCGAACGCCTCCTCCAGCTCGGGCGTTGCCCAGCCGTCGTCGATGCCCTCGACCTGCACCGACTCGAAGCGTCCTTCACGATTGCTGGCCGCACCGCGGCCCTTGATCGGTTTGTCTGCCATGCCGCGATTGTGCGATCTCGGCGCTGCGATGTCTGTGCCGACCGCCGCGGGTTCCGCCGGGCGCCCTCCGGGCACAGCCCTGCGCTACCGTCCGGCTCCCGGCTCCCGGCACATCGCGCTGATCGCCCGGCCTTTGCCGGCTCAGTCCGCGGGTGCTTGGTCCGCTGCCCGAATCCAAGTCAGCCAGGACACTCGCGCGAACTCCCTCGCTTGCTGCCTCGCCCGCAATGATAGCCACGGGGTGTTGATCAAGGACGATCGAATCATCAACACCCAGCTCGCGTTTCAGACCGGCATCAGCGTCGGTCATATGGAGTACGCGGGCTGCGATGTGCCGGACGGCAACGCGATCGTCCGCAACAACATCGGCTGCTATCCGATGTCGTGGCACCAGCGCACCCATGTGCGGGTAATCGCGCCGAACTCAACGCTGAGCAAAAATCTCAGCTATTCCGGTGCCGCTGGCAGCACAGGCGCCTGCGCGCTAGCCGGGTTCGTGCGCGCAGGCGCAGGGGGCGATGCCGCGCGCTTCAGCCTGTTCGATAGCGGCTGACCTGCGGCGGCGAACTCGGGCTTGGCTGTCAACCGATCGATCAGCATCCGGTCACGTTGGTTGCCGCCACCTCGTGTAGCAGTGCAGGCAGGGTTGCACCCGACGACAGCCACAGCACAGTGCGCATGCCGTTGTAGTGCTCGCTCACGTCCAGCACCAGATCACTGCGGCCATCGCCGTCGAGATCGCCCGCAAAGCGCAGCATCACGCTGCCGTCGCTGCCGAGCACCAGCCCCGCATCGGGATCCATGCGCGCATCCAGGCTGTGCAGCACCTGCTCGCGGCCACGCCCGCGTAGCCTCACGTCGCAGCGAAACACGCCGGGCTGGCTGTCCTGCGGAGCCAGGTTTAGCGAATTGCAGCTGAGCCCGAGGTATAGCGTCTCGCCGTCTGGTTCGGCGATTTCGATCGCGCTGCCAATCTGCGGGCCGACATAGCGTGGCGCGGTCGCGCTGATGGTGCCATCCGTTAACGCCGGCCCGCGCAGCAGCAGAACCGGTGCGCTAGACAGCGCCGGGACGCTGACTTCGCGTCCGCTGGTTTCGCCCTCGGCGTCAAGAACCGGGTCGTTCACCGGGCGTACCTGTACCTGCACACTGCGCAGGCTAAGGGTCTGATCCTCCTCGACCAGTGCCAGCCAGGTCTCGCCATCGCGGGCGATGGTTTCACCGCCGTGGAACTCGCCGAGGTCCTGCACCGCATGCGGCTCGGCCTGGGCCGACGAGCCGGCCATCAGCAACGTCAGGGTCAGTATTGAGGTGAGTGGCGACATGCTCGGGACTCGATTCCGTGAAAGCGTGAGCATGCCACGCGCGTTCGGCGCACATGCGGGCGCCAGGTGGCGGTTTGCGGGCACGCGAGAGCGCGTCTCGGACGGTGCGCCTGGGCGACCGGCGCCGGCCTGTGAATCAGCCGCCGCAGGAACCTGCCCGCTTGCTCCGGAATATTCCGCACTTGTTCCCCTCATCGCTCCCCCATTTGTTCCCGCGGGTTACCAAACCCCGGCGCAACATAGATCGACCACATGGCGCAGTCGACTCGGCCCGGGCTTCATTCAGTTCCGCAGCAGTGCTGGATCGGGTGAGGGAAGTCCGACACCGCGGCGACAGGTGGTTCCGCCGCCGGGTGCGCATGCGCCATGCCGGCGGAGTGTCGATCCGAAACTCTCGATCCGAACCTACGAAGGAGCAGATCATGAACACATCACGCTTGCATCGCCTGCCGTCTGGCCGTCACTGGCTGGGTGCGCTGGTTCTGGCCCTGCTGTTCGCGCCGCTGACCGCGGCCGCGCAGACCGAGCCGACGGAAGACGTGAGAAACATTGAGGCGCCGGCGGACGAGGGCCCCGATCCGTTCGAGAAACCCGAACAGCGCGAGCGGGTGTCGCCGCTGCGCTGGGTCGAGGACGATTCCAGCGGCACCGCGACCGATCCCGGCGGCAAGGCTGCTGCCCTGGAGCCTGGCATCGCGGCGGGCGGAGCGGCCGATGCTGATGCCGCAGCGCAGGCGAAAGCCGACTTTCCCGAGGCCTGGACCGAACTGGAGGCGATGGATCGGATGATCGAGCGGGGTGAGATCGATCTCGACGCTCGGCTCGACTCCAAGCTCGACACCCGGCAGGCCGTGCCGAAGGGGACTCCCGGCGTATTCACCCGCTACTCCGGCAACATCAACACCCAGATGTGGCAGTTCTCCCCCTGGAACAAGATCGGCAAGCTGTACTTCACCACGCCTGGCGGTGGCAGCAGCTATTGCACCGCCAATGTGATCAGCCAGCGCAACATCCTGGTCACCGCGGCGCACTGCCTGTACACCCGCGGCCAGGGCTGGCACAGCAACTTCCGCTTTGTGCCGGCCGATCGCTTCGGGGTGGCGCCGTACGGTGTTTACGGCTGGCAGTCGGCCGGCATCATGACCAACTGGATCACCATTGGCGGGCGGCGCTGGGACGTGGGCATGATCCGGCTCGGCAACAACCTGAGCACCGGTATTCCGGTTACCAGCTATGTCGGCTGGTTGGGCCGGACCTGGAACCAGCCCTCTGTGATGAACCTGCATTCCGTCGGCTATGCCAGCAATCTGAGCACCCAGTACACCCACATCTGCGCTGCGGAGAGCTTCAACGGCGGGCTGGATGTGCTGGCCAAGGGCTGCGACATGACCTACGGCAGCAGCGGCGGCGGCTGGCTGCTGCGCTATCACCCGTATTCCAGCAGCGGCGCACACAACCTGGTCACCGGTGTGACCAGCGGCCCGTATCCCGGCTGGTTTGGCACCACCTTCGTCGGGCCGCGCTTCAGTTCGGCCAATTTCGTTCCGCTGTGTAGCTTCTACGGCTGCTGAGCGCCGTCGGACCGCTGCTTGCGGGCGGGCATTCGATCCACCCGCAAGCAGCACCTGCGATCTCAGCCGGCCGGGTTCACCGGCTGATACTGAAAGCTCGGTCCGGTCAGCACGGCCGGGTTCGGAATGCCCGCCATCATCGCCTTGGCCTGGCCCTTCAGCGACATCATCAGGCCGATCGCGCGGTTCATCTGGGTATTGGTGGCGTTGCCGCTGAACAGGCCGCGCAGGGCCAGCAACAGGCTGGTGTAGGTGTAGTTGAAATTGTCATTGGCCATGGCCTGGGCCGAGCCCGGTGGATAGGGCTTCGGGTAGGCGGGGTCGGTCGGCACCGCGTACACGCCAGCCGGGTCGAACTTGATCGGCGCACCCGCATAGGCCCAGCCCGGTGGTTGGCCGGGAGTCTCGACCAGCAGCCGGCCCTTTTCGATCTGCAGGAACCGGTAGTAGTGCGCGACTTCATCGCCGTCGATTTCTTCCGGCGAGGTCGAGGTGCCTTCGCCCTGCTCGATGATGATCCGCAGCGCTTCCTGCGCGCTGGCGACGTCGGTGACGACGATTGAGCCGTCCATCAGGTCTGGGCCGACCTGGTTGCGCGGCGGTTTCACGAAGGCGCTGTCACCGAGCTGGCCGATCGCACGCGAGATCGCGGTGTAGAACTCGCCAATGGTGATGGGCTCGGCGCCGGTCGCCGCCTTCAGCACCGGGAACTCCAGCGGCTGCTCGGGGCGTTCGATGGTCAGAAAGGTCTGCAGCTGATCCATCGAGAACGGCGCCAGATGCACCACCAGTTCGCTTTCCACACCGCCGGGCAGCGGGCCCGGGAAGTTGGGCACAAAGCCCGGGTTGCCGACTTCGGAATCGCCGCCCAGCGCATTCAGCACGTTGGAGGCGAGGGTCATGTGCAGCATTTCCTCGATCACCACCGAGCGCAGGATGTCGGCGATCTCGGGGTTGCGCGATTCATCCAGCGAGTACAGCCCGTACAGATAGACCGGGATGGTGGCGTGCTCCAGCTCGACCGCGCTTTGCAGCGCCTGGATCACCGCGGCGGGGTTGGGCAGGGCCTCGTACAGGCCCGCGGCCAGCGAACGTTGCAGACGGATCATGTCGGTTCTCCTTCAGGGGTTCTGCAGCACCAGGCGCCGCGCCGCGGCAGCGGCCTTGCCGCCGCGCGCTGCGGAATCAAGGCTGGCTTCGGTGTCCGCCTTGGCTGCCGCAGCAACCGCAAGCGGTGGCGCCGAGGTTTTCGTTGCTGGCGCGGGCAGCGGCTTTGCGAGCCAGGCCAGAATCGTCGAGCGTTTGGCCGGCGACAGATCGCGGGTGACCGGCATCGCATTGGGATCGGCCGGATCCAGCCCGAACGCCAGGCTGAGCAGCCGGGTATGGGCCAGAACAGAATCGAAATCGCCCATGTCCAGGAAGCGGTTCATCACCGGGTAGAGGTTCGCGTACTGTTGGAAGATCGGCTGCACGTCGGCCCAGGTCGGTGTGGCTGGCTGTTTGTAGCCGCTCCACAGCAGCAGGCTGATGAAGTTCCAGGGGTTCACCGGACCCTGGTCGGCGCCGCTCTGCAGCGAGGCGCGGATGCCGTACACCTGGCCGTCGATCCCATAGCGCGTGCCGCCGCCGAACCAGCGCGGCGTGCCCGGATCGGTCGGTCGCAGGCTCAGCTGTGCGAGGCCCTTGGCGCCGGTGCTGGCAGTCAGACTGGAGGCGAGGGTGGCGAAGCCGCTCGCCGCGAGCGGTGTGGCCACCGGCGGCACCTCGCCGCCGATGAAATTGCCGGGCTGCAGTTGCGAGGAATCCGGTACGAAGTCGATCACCGCGTTGGCCGCCGGTTGACCGAACACGCTGGCGTACACATCGATGGTCACGGTGTCACCGGGGCTGGCGCGGAACACATAGGTGTCGGCGCGCACAAAGCCGCCCTCGGCGACCTCGTTGATCCGCCCCAGCGGCGCCGACAGACACAGCGGGTTCGCCTGCACCTGCGCCAGCAGTTTCGGTGCGATCGGCAGCACCACCACGCCGGCGGTGCGCGCATACCAGTCCGGATCACTGCTGTAGCCGCTGGCGCCCTGCGAGGGCAGGGTGCCGATGTTGAACGCGCGGCCGGCGCTGCTGACAAACACCTCGATCTGCAGATCGCCCAGATCGAGCAGGCTGCCGTTCGCGCCGGTCAGCAGCGCATTGCCGAGGTCGAGGTAGAGCAGGCTGGCTTCGGCGTCCACCCGAGCGACGCAGAAATTGATATTGCCAACCGGCTGGAAGAAGTTGGCCGGCGGCAGCGCATACGGGTTGCCGGCCGCCATGAACTGGCGCCCGAGCACGAAGTGCCGTGGCTCGTCGGCACTGGCGGGGCCGATGCTGCCGACGATG
Source organism: Aquimonas sp. (assembly GCF_044377145.1). Classification (NCBI taxonomy): domain Bacteria; kingdom Pseudomonadati; phylum Pseudomonadota; class Gammaproteobacteria; order Lysobacterales; family Lysobacteraceae; genus Aquimonas; species Aquimonas sp. The sequence goes on along the minus strand of NZ_JBILJQ010000048.1, from coordinate 16,587 downwards.
CGCCCGGTCATGAAGTCCGGCGACTGGAAGTTCAGATTGAAGCCGTCGACATTGAACTTGATCGACAGCAGACCGTCGCTGGCCGCGGCCTTCAGTGCGCTCAGGAAAGGCGAGGCCGACACATCGCTCCAGCGCAGGTTGCGCAGCACCGATTGATACATCGCACCGGCATCGGCATCGCCGCCGCTGGAGACGGTCGCGCGGTCCCAGATGTCGATGAACGCGGCAGGTTCGAAGTCGGCCAGCAGCAGGGTGCTGCCGTCGGCATGAGCAATGCGGACCTGCAGACCCCAGATCTCCGAGACCAGCTGCTGCTCGGGGTCGAGGTCAACCAGTTTCGCGGGCACCCGGCCGTCGCTGTCGGCGACGATGCAGGCGAGCACCGGATCGCTGGCGTCGACTGCACCGGCTGCGGTCCAGGCCGAGCTGACCTTGACCCCGAGCAGGCGCCAGGCGGCATCGCCCTGCGGGTTGAACCAGCCGTTCATCGCGGTGCGGGTCTGCATGTCCTGATAGCTGGGCTTGAAGCTGGCGTTGTCGAAGTGGCCGGGGTCGTTGTTGACGGTGGACACATTGGCCTGGAAGCGCCCGGCGAAGTGCAGTCGAAGCGGGTCGAGATAGCTCATGGCGGTCCCTCCTTGCGGGAACGTATGGACGCTGGGTGGTTCAGCTCTGGAACTTCGTGATCAGGCCGATCGGGTTGCGCTCGGGGTCGCGGATCATCGCGAAGCGGTAGCCGTCGACCGCGGCCGGTTCGACGAAGCGCTCGCCGCCGGCCGCCACCGCGGCGGTGATGGTTGCCTCGAGGTCGTCGACCTCCAGATAGAAGTTGTGGCCGGGCTCGAAGCCCGGTGTGTTCGGCTGGGCCTGACCAATGCCACCCAGCAAGGCCCGCGGCTGGCGCCCGAAGTGGACATAGGCGAAGCCGCTGGCGCCGGTCTCATAGGTCCAGCCGAACACCGCGGCATAGAAGGCCTTGAGCTTGGCTTGATCGCGAGTGATCAGCTCGAACATCAGCGCCGGATGGCGGTTGTGATCCGTCGAGTCATCGTGCATCGCGGTTCTCCTCGGCCGTTTCAGACGGGCGCTGCGGCAGCGATGTGCCGCGCACGTCGCGTTCGGGCAGCAGTCGCCGCAGTAGCAGTCGATGCAGCGCCCACAGCGCCGTCGGCAGGGCGCTCATCGCGAGCACCAGCAGCACGGTCGACGGCGCCTGCGCACCGACCCAGGCGCTGCCGCCGTACAGCGCGCCGACCGCGATCGAGGCCGCGGCGGCATGCGCAAACGCGCGCGCTGGTGGCACCCGCCAGACGCCCGCCAGCACCGCGCTCAGCTCGGCCAGCACCGGCAGCGGTCGCGCCAGCACGATCCACCACAGGGCGTGCTCGCGTGCCTGCGTTCGCGTGGAGTCCCACAGGCGCGGCCCGATCCAGCCGCGCAGTCGTGATTCCGGCAACAAGCGGCCCAAGCCATAGCCCACGACAAAGGCGAAGAACACGCCGCTCGCCACGGACAAGCCACCCAGCCACGGGCCGAGCCCCCAGCACAGCGCGACCGCCACCACGCTGCTCGGCACCGGCAGCACCACATCGATCACCAGCAAGGCGGTGCCGAGCACGGCCAGGCCGAGCAGGGCCAGACCCGTAGGCGCGTGATGTGCCTGCAGCCACACCGGCGCCTGTTGATCGAAGCGTTCGCCCGACAGTGCAAACGGCAGCAGGATGCAGCCGAGCAGGGCGAAGATAAGGCTCGCCATCCGCAGCCACGGCGCGAGCATGCGCGGGGGCGGCGCGACGCTGCTCACGGCGTCTGCCACTGCAGAGAAAGCCGCAGGCGGCGGCCGGGCATCAACACGCCGATGGCTTCTTCCTCGCGCGCATTGGCGAGGTTGTCCACCGCCAGCAGAAGTTCGAACGCGCCGAGCTGCTGGCGCAGGCCGACATCGACTAGTGTGGAAGCGTCCAGCCAGCGGTCGCCGGTGGGAATCGAGGAATCGAAGCGGCGGCCGAGGTGGCGCAGGCCCAGGATCAGCTCGCGCTCGGCGCGCAGCGGTATGCGCAGCCCCGCGCCGGCCTGCAGCCGCGGCCGGTAGCGCAGCGCACTGCCGTCGGCCGGATTGCGCACCCGCATCCAGCTGCCGTCGAGCTGCAGACGCCAGTCCTGCGGGAGGCGTCGCTCGCTGCGCCACTCAAGGCCATCGGCTTCGATACGTTCGCGATTGACCAACTGCGGCGGCGGCCCGCTGTCGAAGTCGATCAGATCGCGGTAGCGCGCGCTGAACAGCGTGAGCCGGCTGGGCCAGACGGCGTCGGCCGCGCTGGCGTAGTACAGCTCGCGGTGGCGCGCACGCTCGCTGCGCAGCGCCGGGTTGCCGACCAGCGGATGGCCGAGCGCGTAGAAGCTCGGCGCCTTCGAGCTCTGCGCCAGCGAGGCGCCCCAGTGGCCGCGCTCGCCCGGCAGCAGGTGCTGCAGCGACAGCATCGGATGGGTCGCGCTGTCGCGCCCGGTACTGGAGTGTTCAGAGCCGGAACGGTGCTCGCCATCGTCGCGCCACCGCTCATGGCGCAGGCCACCCTGCAGCGTCCAGCCCGCATTCGCCCAGCGCAGTTCGGCAAACACGCTGTCGCTGCGTCGGCTGAGCGCAAAGGCGGTCGGCAGCACGAAGGCACCGAAGTCGATGCGACCCGCAGAGCGGCCGCGCTCGTGCTGATGCTGCGCGCCCAAGCCCAGCTGCCATGCGCTGCCGAGTTCGCCCTGCCAACTGGCTTGCGACTCGTCGCGACGGTAGTCGCTGTCCGCGCTGAGCGCCGGCAGGCCGAACGGATCGCGCAGCCCGGGCGCCACACCCGGCGAGGCGTCCTCGCTGTCGCGGCTGAAGCGGGCGGCCTGCAGCTCGAACGTGCCGGCGGCCAGGCGATACTCCCCACGCAGCGATTGCTGGCGGGTCTGGTCGTGGCGCAGCTGCAGCTCGCGCAGTTCGGCGAAGCGCGCACCGCCGCTGTCGTCCGGAAAGCCGCGCTGATCGCTGTCGGCGAAGCGCGCGGTGGCACGCAGTGACCAGCGCTGAGCCTGCGCGTGTTCCCAGCCGAGGTTGGCGGCGCGCGTCTGCTGCAAGCCACCCGCATCGTCGCCGTCTTCGCGATCGCTGGCACCGATCCGCCAGCCGCCGCCACCGATGCGCGCATGCGCCCCGCGCAGGCCATCGCCGCCAGCCGCCACGCCGGCACTGGCGCCCGCAGTGGCACGTCGGGTGAACAGATGGATCAGCCCGGCCATCGCCTCGGCATGGGCGACGCTGGCATTGCCGCGCACGATCTCGATGCGTTCGATGTCGTCCAGCGTCAGAGTGTTGAGATCGACCGCGCTGCCGCGCGAGGACAGCGGATCGTTCTGCCGCACATGGTCGATCAGCACCACCACATGACTCGGATCGGCACCGCGCAGATACAGCGCGCCGTAACCGCCGCTGCGCCCGCCGCGATCGATCACGAGGCCGGCCTGGCGCGAGAGTACCTCCGCCAGGCTTTGCCCGCGCAGGGCATCCAGGTCTTCACGCCGCAGCACGCTGACGTGCTGGGTGGCGGCCGCGGCGGTGGTCGGCAGCGCGGTGGCGGTGACCTGCACTTCGTCCAGCATCTCGGCCGACGAGGCCGCGGAAACCGGCGGTGCAGCCGTTACCGCGCTGATCGATACAGCAAGGGCGAACCGGGCCGCCAGACTGCATAGCGAGCACAGACGCACCGCGCGCATGGCGCCACGGCTGCTTCGATGCCGATTCAAGTCTCGCCGCATAGACGTGCTCACCCCGAATGGCGATCACGGTGCAAGCGGTCGAAGGCGGCCCGCGGCCGCTTCAGGGCAGGGGCGAATCCTAATCCGATCAGCGCCGTGACTGGCTTCACCCCGACTGGCGGGAGAAGACCGACATGCTGTCGGAGCGGCTGTTCAGGCGCAGCTGTCAGATCTGACAGCGAACGGCTGGGGTGGAGCGGAGCACAGGCCAAACGCGTGGTGCTGCAAGAATGTTCGCGTACCTCCACTACGAGCTGGGCCACCCGCGATCTCAGCGATGCAAAGCCTTTGGCCGCGCGCTCAAGCGACACCGGCTCACGCGAGAGAGTGCACTGCCGAAGCGTTTGGTCGGCTTGGACTGTGAAGCGGCGAATGCGAGCTGCATCCGGGCGAGTTGCCGTGGAGACGGCTGAACCTGCGGCCATTGTTGGGGGCTGAGGCCTGCCCGAACCCTCACCCCAACCCCTCTCCCACTGGGAGAGGGGCTCGCGGCGTCGAGTTGCTGCGCCGGTATCGCAGGTGAGGGTCGGGGCAATGCGTCCAGCAGCCCGGACTGACGCTTCCGAGCGGCTGACGACTCTGTGCCGTGCCCGGCCTTCGCCTACGGCCGCCAGTTCGCGTGCGCGTCCCAGAACGCCACGCTGCGCCGATACGCCGCGCGGTCGAGGGCGACGCCTGAACCGCCCTCGGCGATGCCCAGCGCGTTGCGCAGCAGGGTGATCGGCACCATCGGCAACTCGGCTGGCTCCATCGTGTACAGACAGCCGACCACGCCCCAGTCGGCCTCGATCGGCGTGTCCTCCAACGCCAGCTGTTCGCGGTTGTAGAGAATCGGCAGCAGATAGTTCGCAACCGGCGGCTCGATGCCCTCGAACCAGCGCACCAGCACCGGCAGTTCTTCCTTGGTCCGGGCCTCGTAGGCGCTGCGCAGAAGATGCCTGTTGTCGGCACTGATCGGCAGCACCGAGCAGCGGGTCGAGGTCCAGTTGCGGTGCACGTGCAGCTTGCAGAACGGCGCATAGCCGTCCAGCACCTGCACTGGCGCATGCGTGTTCAGGTGCTCGATGAAGCCTTCGGCTGTGCAGTCCTGGATCGCGGTGACGCGCCGGTCGCGTGGGAACAGGCGGGCGCGGGCGAAGGGCGTCAGCGCGATCGACATCGCGGAGTTCTGCAACGAAGGGCTCATCGCGGCCTGACTCCCGCGGCGACCTGCAGCACGCGGCCGCAGTACTGCGCATCGTCGTCTGCTTCGACCATGGCAAGGGTCTTCATGCAGCCGCCCTCGTGGAAGCGCAGCACTGGGACCAAAGCGCGATCCACAGCGGTATCGAGCTGTCGCACGCTGGCATGCAGGGTGATGTCATCGCCGCCGGGGCCGGGCGCCTGCGTGTGGATGTCGACGTCGGCGAACTCTCGACTGTTCGTCAGCAGCTGATGCGAGGCCCGCGCATGCGGCAACGAGTTCAAACCGGAAGAAATGCGGCAAAGGTCCATCGCGAATCCCATGCAGTGGTCAAATTGCGGCGGCGCGTGGCGCCGCGCGGCACGCTACACCAAGCCCCGACGATTCAAAAGGCGCACACGCCGAACCCATGGCGGTGCGCAGGCAAGGCTCCGCTGCCTCATCTCCAGCCGCCAAGCGGACATCGACGGGCCTTCGCTAGTCACGGCGCCTGTCAGGCAGCATCCTGTGCCCCGACTGCACGCACATCCTGCGAGGACACACCCTTGACCTGGTTGATTCTGCTGATCCTGCTGCTGGCACCGCCGCTGTGGGCGCTGATCGCCTACAACCGCCTGATCCGCCTGCGCAATCAGACGCGCACGGCCTGGGCCGATATCGATGTGCAGCTGACCCGTCGACACGATCTGGTGCCGCAGCTGGTCAGCACCGTGCAGGCGGCCGCGCAGCACGAGCAGGCCACGCTGAGTCGGGTCACCGAACTGCGTGCGCAGGCGCTGGCGTTGTCCAGCCCGGCCGCACTGGGCGCGGTGGAACTGCAGCTGGAGCAGGCGATCGGCCGCTTGTTCGCCCTGCGCGAGGCCTACCCCGAGCTGCGCGTGAGTGAGAATTTCCTCGCCCTGCAGCGCGATCTGGTTCAGATCGAAGACCACCTGCAGATGGCGCGGCGCTTCTACAACGGCGCGGTGCGCGACTACAACGATGCCGTGCAGCGGGTGCCTGATTTACTGGTGGCGCGTGCCGGTGGGTTCATCGATGCCGAGTTCTACCAGGCGCGCGACAGCGAGCGCGCCGCGGCGCAGGTGCAGCTGCCATGAGTGCGCTGCGTGCGGTGAAAGTGCTGCTGAGCCTTCTGCTGCTGCTGATCAGCGCCGCAGCGAGCGCGCAGGAGCGCATCCGCGACTACCGGGTCGAGGTGCAGGTGCAGGCAGACGGCGCGATCGATGTCGTTGAGCACATCACCGTGCGCGCCGAAGGCCAGCAGATCCGGCGCGGCATCTACCGCGATTTCCCGACCCGCTATCGCGATCGCTTCGGCAATGCGGTGGTGGTTGAACTCGAAGTGCTCGAGCTTCAGCGCGACGGCCAGCCCGAGCCCTGGTTCACCGAGCCGATGGACAACGGCGTGCGCATCAATACCGGCAGCGATGAGTTCCTGCCCGACCTGCCGCGCGAGTTCCGCTTCAGCCTGCGCTACCGCACCACCCGTCAGCTCGGATTCTTCGCCGAGCACGACGAGCTGTACTGGAACGCCATCGGCACCGGTTGGGCGTTTCCGATCGATACCGCACAGGTGCAGGTGCGGCTGCCGGCCGATGTGGCCGCAGCCGATCTGCAGCTCGACGGCTACACCGGTCCGCAGGGTGCGCAGGGCCGTGGCTTTCGCGCCGAGGTGGTGTCGCCCGGGCGTGCGGATTGGACGCTGACCCAGCCGCTGCAGGCCGGCGAGGGCCTGACCATCGTGCTTGGCTTTCCGAAGGGCTTGGTCACCGAGCCCACGCGCAGCCAGCGATTGGGCTGGTTGCTGGCCGACAATCGAGGACTGCTGGTCGCGCTGGCGGCGCTGGTGCTGCTGCTCGTGTACTGCGCGATGCGCTGGCACGCGGTGGGGCGCGATCCGGCGGCCGGGGTGATCTTCGCCCGCTACGAACCGCCCGCCGGGCGTTCAGCGGCCGAACTGCGCTACCTGCGTCGGATGAGTTACGACACCCGCTGTCTGACCGCAGATCTGCTGGCCGGCGCGGTGGCCGGTGCGGTGGAGGTCGAGCGCAGCAAAGGTCTGTTGTTCGGTGAGCACTGGCAGATCGGGCGCCTGCCGGGCGTCGCCGTGGAGCGGCTGCACGCCACTCAATCCGCACTGCTGGGCAGCCTGCTGCCGACGCCGGGTGCGCGTATCGAGCTGACCAAGAGCAAGCAGACCGCGCAGCAGATGCAGGCCGCGATGGCCGCGCATCTGAAGGTCCTGCACAAGCGCCTGCACGGCAGCCACTTCCACGCCAACCTCGGCAGTGCAGGGATTGCGGCACTCATTGCCGTGCTCGGCGGCGTGCTGGCGTTTGCAAGCTCTGGCGGGCATGCCGAGGCCGCGATCATCGCGGAGTGCGTGCTGATGGCGGTGGCCGTGTTCGCGTTCGCCTGGCTGGTGAAGGCGCCCACCGCTGAGGGCCGCAAGCTGCTCGATGAGATCGAGGGCCTCAAGCTCTACCTCAGCGTGGCCGAGCGCGACGAGCTGGCGGCGGTGCGTGGGCCGGGCGAGATCCCGCAGCTCGACGCCGCGCGGTACGAGGCGTTGCTGCCGTATGCGATCGCGCTGGACGTGGAAGAGGCCTGGTCCAGCAAGTTCACCCTCGCCGTCGGTGCCGCCGCAGCGGCCGCGGCCACCGGCGCCATCAGCTGGTATCGCGGCGGAGGCTTCAACGACATCGGCAGCCTGGCCAAGGCGGTAGGCAGCGGCCTGAACAGTTCAATCGCCTCGTCGAGCAGCCCGCCGGGCAGCAGCTCGGGCGGCGGTGGCGGAGGTTCCTCCGGTGGCGGTGGAGGCGGCGGCGGTGGCGGCGGGCGCTAGGTCGTCGCAGGTGCGCGCCTGCGGGTGTTCGCTTGGCGCAGCTTGGCACTGAGCCACAGGTGCAGCGGCGCACACGGAGCAACCACGAAGCAGCGACACGGAAGCCGTGAGTCGAGCCTCGCCGGAGTTCGCCGGCCGAAGTTCCGCACGCCTCACGACCTCCCGCATCGCAGCCATCACTCCGCTCGTCGAGCGCCGCTGCGCGCCACAGGCCCGCACGCCCCGCCGGGCACGTGGCGCAGCCCTCAGCCTCCGGCACTGACGCTCAAAGATCCTCGTCTTCGCTCAACGGTGCCGGATCTCCGACAAGCCAATAGCGGCCCTGCAGCACCGCACCTGCGCCGCCGGTGCGGCAGTGCTCGTCGTCGGTGTGGCTCACCTCAAACCCCTCGGGCAGATAGCGCAGCTGCAGCTGGCACTCGACGTCCGGATCATTGCCCTCGAAGGGGCCCTGCGCGGCATTGCCTTCAAGCTGCAGGAAGACCTGCTCCAACTCGCCCATGGCGGCCGGGCCGTACTCCTGCAGGGGGCCGCGCCCGATCCGCATCCAGAACGCATCCAGCCGCAGAGTTTCATCGCCGGTCGGACGAATGCTGATCGAGTTCCAGGCGCCGTGGCCGGCGTACTGCCAGAACTCGCCCGTCTGTGGGCTGCCAGCGAACGCCTGCGCACAGCGCTGTTGCAGCTGTCGACGGTTGGCCTGGGTCGCCTTGTGCCCCGCGTCGGCGACCTCCAGCCAGGCGCGCGCTCGCAGGCAGTCGCCAGCGCGGAGCGCGGCCAAGCCGGCGTTGTTCAGGGCGATCTGGCGGGCCGCAGCCAAACGTTCTGAATCCGCCCCTTCGTCTGCACCCTTCAGCGCGGTTTCGGCGAAGTCGACCTGGCGCTCGAAGGCTTGCCGCGCGGCATCGAACTGGCCGGCGCTCAAGGCATCACTGCCCACACGATTGCAGGCGGCGGTACTGGCACAGTCGCTGGCGCTGCCGGCAAGTGCGGCCAGCGCCAGCACGGCGATCGAAGACATGGGAGCTCCAGTGCGAGGATAGGGCGGTCAGTCTAGCCCCAGCACATCGTGCCTCTGGCTGTTCGACTCTGGCGCCAATCCGGCTGGCCGTTGCTATCGCCCCTATGTTGCAAGCCCCCGGGGTGGAAACGGCACCCGCCGCTCGCGCGGCCGTGCTTCAAGGGGGCTGTCAGGGCGCCAGTTCGAGCGTGCCGATGGCGGCCTCGCGTGTTGTCGGTTTCAGCGGGCATGCCCAGGCTGCCGACAGCCCGCGCAGCAGCAGCCATTCCTCATCGCTGCAGCGGCCGTCGTGCTCGGCGATCGACTGCAGTTGATCCAGCAGCTGACGCTGCGCAGTCGGCTGCAGCTGGTCCAGCCGCTCGATCACGGTGTCGAACAGCTGCAGTTCGTTGGCTGGCAGAACATCGTCCACATCCAGCCACAGCGCGGTCTCGTGTCGGCGCAGCAGCTGCAGCGCGGCGGCATCGCTGGCACCGCTGCGGCGGACCATCCACAGCAGCAGCTGGCGGATGTCGGCCGCACGCTGCTGCAGGCTGTGCTGGCCAGGGCGTCGCTGGGTTCTCTGCGCGGGTTTCAGGATGGTCTCCAGGCAGTTCCACTGCGCCCATTCCAGCAGCTCGATGCGGCCATCGGCGAACACCTGCCGCTGCACCGCCCGCAGCAGTCGCTCGCCTTGTTCGGTGGGCTGCAGCGCCAGCGCGGCGGCGCAGGATTCGACCAGCTCGATACGCTGGCGCGGTGACAGCGGCTGCACGGCGGCGATCAGTTGTGCCGCGTCGATCACGGCCGTATCGGTCTTCGCGATATCGGTCTTCTCAGCATCAGACCCCGCATTCGCGCACAGGTCCCGGTTCGCCTGCAGCCGCTGCCGCAGGCCGTCCTCACGCAGCGGCGTTTCGAACAGGGCGAACAACAGCGCGCAGGCCGCGCCCGGCTGCTGCTGTGGATCAGGCAGCGGCGCTGCGGGCGCGCCTTCAGCAGTCGCCAGCGTGCCGACCAAGGCCTGCCAACCGGGATGCTGCGGCGTTACCACCAGGCCCAGGCGCTGGGCTTCCGGATCGGCCCAGGCGACGGGCGCTTCGTGCACGCGCCGCTTGGGCGCCTTGCGCAATGCATCGAGGTCGACGCCCGCGTCGAAGCGCGCGATGCGGCGTGCGGCAGACGGGTGGCTCTCCAGGAACATCCGCGCCGTCCAGCCCGAGGGTGCGAAGCACAGATGGGTGAGTTCCTCGCTGAGCTCGATGCCCATCCGGCTCAGGCGATAGTCGTCCGGCAGTTTCAGCAGCAGGCTCAGCAGCGGCTCGCGGCTGCGGGTCAGCTCGATCACCGCCGCGTCGGCCTTGAACATGCCGCGGCGCATGGCCGCGGCCTGCAGCACCGTTGCGAACACGTAGCCCAGCCCGCTGACTCCGGCCCCCAGCAGGGCCGGCAGGCCGATCAGCATGCCGAAGGCGCTGGCATCGACACTCGTACCGCGACGGGTGTAGCCGAGCGGGATGCTGCCGGCCGTTCTGCGTATCCATCGAAACGCGCGCACGCACAGCGCGAACGGCGCCAGCAACGCGTGCTGCAGGCCGAGCAGGGAGGTGTCGATGGCGCTTTCGCCCGCGCGGATGCGGCCGATGCACCAGGCCACCAGTGCCTGCAGCTCGTCTCGCTGCAGGTGAACAAAACTGCCGGCGCTGATCAGCACCACCGAATCGGCGGCGGTGCGCCCGATCGCCAGCCCGTTGACCGAGCTGACCTCTTCCAGCACATAGATCGACGGCGCCGGAATCCGCGCGCTGACCGCCATCTCCGCGCTGACGTTCAACAGCTGGGTGCGCTCAAGATTGCTGCCCCGCAGCGGCTCGCCGCCGAGTTCCAGCGCCATCTGCGCGCCCGACAGCCGCGCCAGCGGATGCCGCCACAGGCTCAGCCCGATCACCACCCCCAGGCCGAGCAGGGTGAACACGAACACGCTGGTCAACACGCCGCCGTCGCGGGTGAACAGCTGCGCCAGCAGCACCGCCAGCGTGGCCACGCTGAGCTGGGTGGCGAGAATCGCCAGCACATAGCCGCAGCGCCACAGCCAGCGGTTGCGCGCCTCGCGGCGCTGCGCATCGAAGAACTTCACGGGGCCCCCAGGCGGGCGATCAGCGGTGGCCGCCACTGTGCAGCATCGGCCGGGGTCCGGTCGATGGGGCGGCGTGCCGATGCGGTCGCGCCGATTCGCTGCTGCCAGACGACAGGCTCAGCCGGTACTGCTGGCGGCTGTACTCGGGTGGCGCCGATACCACAGCATCTGCCCGAGGTTGATCAGGTTCACGCCCAGGGTCAGCACGTTGGCGACGATGATCGGCAGGTTGTCGATGATCAGCCCGTACACCAGCCACAGCACCACGCCGGCAGTGAACACGCTGAACGAGATCATCGACAGATCGCCCGCCGAGCGCCGCCGGTGGTTGCGGATGATCTGCGGAACAAAGGCGACGGTGGTGCAGGCCGCTGCGGCCAGCCCGACAAGGGTGATGGTGTCCATTGAGTTCCTCGGGTGTCAGGCGCTGAAGAACTCGCGCACTTCGCGCCAGTTCTGCAGGCGCGTGTGGGCGGTATCGAGCAGGTTGTGCGGGGCGCTGAACAACAGGCCCTTGCCGCGGAAACCGATGAAATTGCGCGCGTGGTCGTCGATCAGAAAATCAGCACACACCGCCGACTTGTCGCCGCAGTAGATGAAGTTGCGCCAGTGCACAAATGAGAAGTGCGCATGCAGCCACTCGTACTTGGGCTGGAACGAGTTCGGGTACTCCATCGCCGCGGTGGCGAAGAAGATCTCGTAGCGCTCGCTGAGTTCGCGCACCACCGCCTGGCTGCCGTCGATCACGTCGAGATCGTGGAAAAACCCGGCCTCGCGCGGATACGCACGCACCACTTCGCGGTGCGCCTCCGGCACCGCCTCGAACAGATGCCGGCCGCGCAGCGATACGCGATCCACTTTGATGCCGAAGTCGCGCTCGTAGAACGCCAGAAAGCGGCCGAGCGAGTCGGCCACCACCTCGTCCATGTCGATGGCGATGCGCTGTTTATGCATGGGTGCCGGGCTCAAGCAGCCACTCGGACATGGCCACCATCCATTCGCCGAGGTAGTCGAAGCGGTGGATCTCATCCATCGAGATATCCACGCTCGCGCACAGCTCGGGCAGCTTGGTTTCGAACGCAGCGAAGCGTCGGACGATGGCAGCGCCGCCGCGGGTCTTCTCGCCTGCGGGCTTCTTCTTCGCCAGAAAGTGGCGAATTTTGCTGATCATGCTGTGCGGGTCGTTGCCGTGGTAACTGGGGTCTTGGCCAGCGAGGTCGCTCAGCGTCTGCTTGTCCTGATACAGCTTCGAATCGAGCAGCAGCAGGTCGCGCTGCAGGTCGGACCGCCCGAACAGCATGCGGCCCCAGGCCAAGCCGCACTCGAACGGCATGTTGAACCTCGGCAGCTGCGAGCCCGCGCTCAGCTCAACCCGGCTGATGTCGTGGATGGAGAGCCGTGAGCTCTCGACGATCCGGGCGATCTTGTCGATACGCGTTTCACCGGAACCTGCGTCCTCGATCGCCAAGCGAGCGATGAAGCCGCAATCGTGGATGGTGAAGACCATCGCTCGCAGCAGCGGCAGATAAGTGTCGTCGAACGGACAATTGACGAAAACGCTCAGCTCGGGCGGAAGCTCCGCCGACGCCAGCGCCTCAGCCACCTTTAGCGCCTTGCAGCGCCTTGCGGATCAGGTCGGCGCTTACGTGCGTGCCCTGCATCGGCGAGGCAAACACCACGTAGCCATCAATCGTTTTGCTGCGAACCCTGTTGGCGCCTGTGCTGGTCGCGCCCTTGGCAAAAACGGTGCGCTCCCGCTGCGTCTTCGCCGCCGCCCTCGTCGCGTCCGCCGCCGCCGTACGTCGAACGCGACCGGCTTTGGCCCCGTGCTCCTTCTTGCGCTTGGTGGCTGCCGCCTGGGCGATCAGCTCGTCCAGCTCTCCGGGTGTCATGTCCTGGAGATCAATCTTGCTCACGCTGCACCTCGGTAGCGGCCTTCGAACGCCTGAATCAATCTAGCAGGCCTCCGCCGTGTTTGCCTCACGCCGGTGCCGCGATGCTCACCAATCCGTACGCCCCGGAATCAGCCCGCGCAGCTCGGCGTCGGTCAGGTTGCGCCACTGGCCGACTTTCAGCGCGCCGAGCTTGATGTTGTCGATGCGCACCCGGCGCAGCTGCTTGACCCGGTAGCCGAAGGCCGCCGCCATCAGGCGGATCTGCCGGTTCATGCCCTGGGTCAGGGTGATGCGGAAACCGAACTTGGCCAGCCGCGCGGTGCGGCAGGGCAGGGTCATCTCGCCGCGGATGCGCACGCCCTTGGCCATGCCGAACAGGAACTCGGGCGTCACCGCGTTGTTGACCCCGACCATGTATTCCTTCTCATGGCGGTTCTCGGCACGCAGGATCTCGTTGACGATGTCGCCGTTGCTGGTCAGCAGGATCAAGCCCTCGCTGTCCTTGTCGAGCCGGCCGATCGGAAAGATGCGCTGCTCGTGGCCGACGAAATCGATGATATTGCCGCCGACCTCGGTGTCGGTGGTGCAGGTGATGCCCACCGGCTTGTTCAGCGCGATATAGATGTGCTTGCGGCCCTTCTTCTCGACCCGCTTCGGCAACGGCAGGCCATCGAGCAGCACTTCATCGCCGTCCTCGACCTCCGTCCCGATACCGCCGCGCTTGCCACCCACGCTGACGCGCCCGGCAGCAATCAGACGATCAGCCTCGCGGCGCGAGCAGTAGCCGGTGTCGGCGATGTGTTTGTTGAGGCGCATAGAGAAAGCGGCCAGGACCGCAGGGTTCGGCAAAGGGTCGCCATGATCGCAGGTGGGGCGCGGGTTGGCGATGGCGAGGGCTTTGCGCACCGCGCCGGCCCTTCAGTTTCAAGCGCGTCGGTCGAGCGGGCTGAGTACCGCCGAGCCGCCGCGATTGAGAACGTGCGTGTAGATCTGGGTAGTGGCGACATCACTGTGGCCCAGCAGCTCTTGCACGGTGCGGATGTCATACCCGCTCTCCAGCAGGTGGGTCGCAAAGCAGTGCCGCAGCGTGTGCGCGGTCACCGGCTTGTCGATGCCGGCTTGGTGACGCGCACGCCGAAGCGCGCGGGCCAGCATCGAATCATCCAAATGATGGCGCCGCATCACGCCGTCCAGCGGATCGCGGGAACACTGCACCGATGCGAAAACGAACTGCCAGCCGAACTCGCTGGCGGCGCTCACGTATTTGCGCGCCAGTGCATGTGGCAATCGGGCCTGGCCGCGGCCGTCCGCAAGGTCAAGGCCGTGCAGCACCCGCGCCCGCTCGATCTCGGCTTTCAAGCCGGCCACCAGGCTTTGCGGAAGCACGGTGCGCCGGTCCTTGCCGCCCTTGCCTTCGCGGACGATGATCTCGTTGCGCGCGAAATCCAGATCCTTGACCCGCAAGCGCAAACCCTCCATCAAACGCATTCCTGTGCCGTACAGCAGGCGCGCGACCAAGCCGACACGCCCGTCCATGCAGGCGAGCAGTGTCTGCACTTCGGCCACCGACAGCACCACCGGAAGCCGCCTGGGCTTGCGTGCGCGGACTACCCCATCAAGCCAGGGCAGTTCGACCAGCAGCACCTGCCGATACAGAAACAACAAGGCCGCCAGCGCCTGGTTCTGCGTGCTGGCGGCCACTTGGCCCTGCACGGCCAGCGCGGAAAGAAATTCCTCCACCTCCGCACCGCCCATCTCCCGCGGATGGCGCTTGCCGTGAAACAGGATGAAGCGACGGATCCAGCCGAGATAGGCCTTCTCGGTGGCGTGGCTGTAGTGCTTCAGCCGCAGCACCCGACGAACCTCGTCCATCAGCCGCGGCGCTGGAGCCGCGCCGGGGCTGGGATATACCGCGGAATCGGGGGTATAAGGCATAAGTGCTCGGATCCGAAGTGTGTTATCCCTCAGCCTGGACCCTGTCCGGATGCGTGAAAGCCGGAGAAGTGCTTGAATCTTCGTAAGAAAAATCTGATTGACAGCCGCGCCCGCCTACCTGAACAATCCGGCTTACCGCCCGGAGCCGGGGCATAAGTACAAGTTAGGCATCAGATTGGAGGTTTCGTGGCGATTGCCAAGAAAGTCATCCCAGCACTTCCGTCCGTAAAGGAGTTCTGTCTTTCTGTTCCGCTCTACGAGCGGTTCGAGTACGACGACGACAAGAACAATGGCTTCTTTGCGGTAGAGCAGTTCGAAGGAACGCTGGACATGCACTGCCCAGAATGTGGGCAACACAGCGTCTTCGCCGTAAAGAAGAACTCGTACGCGACTAGTTCTCGCTACACGAACTACATTTTCTCACTCTTCTTCCGCTGCTCCCGAGACAGCCAACATCAAGCGCTCTTCATCTTCCGTGCTCATCGCGGGACGATCCAGAAAATTGGTCAGATTCCCTCTCTGGCTGATCTGGCGATGCCAGACCTAAAGAAGTATCGCGCAGTCCTCGGTGACGAGCGCTACAAGGAGTTGGCACGAGCTATCGGGCTTGCCACGCATGGCGTGGGCGTTGGCGCATTCGTTTATCTCCGGCGAATCTTTGAGTCCTTGATTGAAGAGGCGCGTGTCGAGGCTTCGAAGCAACCGGATTGGGACAACGATCAATACGCCTCCGCTCGCATGGTCGAGAAGATTGTCATGCTCAAGGGGCACTTGCCGGACTTCCTTGTGGAGAACAAGGCTCTTTATGGTGTGCTAAGCGTTGGCGTCCACACTCTTAGCGAGGCAGATTGCTTGAGTGCTTTCCCGGTGGTGAGGCTGGCTATTGAGTTGATCCTCGATGGCTTACTTGAGCAGCGGGAGAGAATGGAGAAGCTAAAGTCTGCATCCAAGGCAATTGCAGCGCTCAAGGCGGCGGCGGGAAAATCTGATGCCTAACATTTCGCTCAAGCGGACAGATCAATCGCTTCGCGATTGATGCTGCCGCTTAGCTCAACAGTTAGGCGCCTGAAATGACTACCACTGCCGACCGTAGCGATTTCCGCGAGTCGATCAGGGCGAATCGGGTGTTCATCCTGGGTGCGGGCTTCTCAGCCGCCGCGGGAGTGCCATTGACGAACGAATTGCTGAAAGAGGCCCTACACCTCTTCTCACTTGAATGCCCGGGGATCTACAGCCGCGTCGAGAACTACGCGATGGAATCGATTGGCCAGGAGTCCGGCAGTCTCAACGTTGATCATTTGAACTTCTCAGAACTCTGCACGTTCCTTGAATTCATTGAGCTACGAGAGTATGGCGGCGGCGAGCGGTGGAATCAGAACGGGAGCCGCGAGAAGTTGGCCCTTCGGTACTACCTAGCGAAGACCATCGTTGCGAGGACTCCCAAGCCAAGCTCCGTCCCAAGCCTATACCTAGAGTTCGCGGCTCAACTGCAACCGAGAGACTTCGTGATCTCATTCAACTGGGACGGACTGCTTGAAGCCGCCCTTCTAGCCATCGGCAAACCGTACACGTACGACCGATCGGACGAAAACGCCATTACCATTTCCAAGCTCCACGGCTCGGTGAACTGGCACCTTGGAGAGCCACAAAGACTGGACGGAAATCCGCCGATACGTAAGCGTCCGCCCACCCCACCTACCGCCGTGACCTCATCACGCCGACCCTGACAACCATTCCAAACGGAGGAGTGGTGCGATGCGGTGTTCAGCGATGTGGGGTTGGCAAGCGCATGTGCGCTCG